>JBEKLY010000079.1:0-26286 GCA_050010015.1 Terriglobia bacterium | reverse complement strand
TGGCTATAGAAGTCCTCGAGGTCGTACTCGCGCAGATCGGTTCCGTCCAGTAAAATCCTGCCGGAAGTCGGGTCGTAGAGGCGCGTCAGAAGCTTGACCAAAGTCGTCTTGCCCTGTCCGTTCTCGCCGATCAAGGCGATTCGTTCTTCGGGCTCAATGTTCAGTTCGATTTTGTCCAAAACCAGGCTGGAAGCGCCGGGGTAGGCGAACGAGACCTTATCGAACTGGAACCCTCGCCGGATCGGCCGGGGAGCGGGAATAGCCGATGCGGGAGAAGTGATGGTCGGTCGAACGGCAAAGAAGGCTAGCAAGTCGGTGAGGAAAAGCGCCTGGTCAGCAATCCCTGAAAACGTCGAAAACATCATCTGGATGTTGGTGCTGGCTCCCGCGATCGCGCCCGTGAGGAAGGTCAACGTGCCGATGCTGATCGCTCCCTGTAGTGTCCGGAAAATGACATACGCATATGCCGAGTAATAGCCGGCCGTCGTCACTACGGAGAGCACCGTTCCCACCCGCAGTTTGCGGCCCGCCAAGTCGACATTCCGGAGGTAAACCTCATCGGAGAGGTGCTTGTAACGCTCCGTGAGAAACGAACTCATTCCAAACAGCTTCAGTTCCTTGGCGCTTTCCTTGCTTGCACCCAGAGTTCGCAAGTAGTCGAGCTCGCGGCGCGTGGGAGTAAGTTGGAAGTTCAGCGCGTAGCCAAGGAAAGCGAAGTGGCTGTCTCCGAGGAAGGCAGGAATCACAAATGCAACCAAGATGAGTAGAAGCCAGGGTGAGAAGAAAACAATGCTGGCCGCCAGGGTAGCGGTGACGATCGCCTGCTGGAAGATGTTGCCAATGGCCTGGATCATCACCAGCCGGTCTGTGGCTTGGACGCGGGCCCGCTCGAGGCGGTCATGAAAGGAAGGATCTTCGTACTGGGGGAGGTCCACGCGTGAGGCATGCTCCATCACCTTCACGCTGATGTGACGAATGTACTTGTCGGCCAACAGGCTGTCGCAGTAAACGATAGCGCGCGTCAGCACGGTTCCCAGGCTGGCCAAGCCGAACTCCAATCCCACGTACCACCAAAAGACATGGGTGAGAGGCTGCTTTCTCTCCACGTGGGCGACCACAGCGTCGATGATCCAGCGCGTCACAGCCAGCGTGGAAAGCGGCACCAAGCCCGCCGCCACGCGCAACGAACACCCCCACACGACCACTGATGGGCCTGAGTCCCAAACGATGCGCAGAACGGGCGGGATGTTTTTTAGGGCCCGGATCCGTACGTTCCACGCGTTATTGGGTTTTCGATTTGACTGAGTTTCGAGGGCCATGGCTACCCAAACCAACTTCGCCGTCTGGAGGCGAAGCCGATCACCAAGCTTACCATGAAAGTGGCGGGAACCAGTATTATAGCGGCCGCCGCTAGCGGGGCGCCGATTCCGAACAAACCGAAGAGACTTATCGCTGCCACGACTGCCAGGACACCGAGGACGATCAGTACCGCACGCATCAAAGTCACCTCCGAAACGTCTGTCCCACTGGGGAGGAGGGCGGGCTCTCTCCGGCCACTTTCAGAACTGCCGAATTTCTGAGGTCTCGCCCCCCCTGAGGAACACAGTAGCACGTCAAGGTCCACGACAAAAAGTCCGTGAATGCAACATTTTAGCGCCCTGGCGCGATCAACCCCCGGCAAAACTTACATACGCGGGAGCAGGCTCGTCACCGAATTTACATTGAGCTTAGGACTGGGAAATCAGAACCTGTGAAAAAAACCGACGCCTGTCATCCTGAGCGCAGTGAAGGATCCCGGTAGTTGCTTATGGTTCAGCGATTTACGAGGAATTGCAGAGATCCTTCGCGGCACTCAGGTTGACACCTTCCGAATTCCTTCACACCTTCTCAGTGGCATACCCAAGTAGACCGGGCACGAGTCGTAAGGATAAAGCTTGACGATGTAATCCTTTGCTTTCAGAGGTAAATTCCACCTCTCTGGAAGAGACGCCGGTTCACTGGCGTTAGCCAACCATTTGTTTTTCAGTAGGTTAGCGCGCCACAGTTTGGCTGAATCATTGCTCTCCTTATCATTCGGGCGATCCCGGAAAGGTGAGCGATGGCGGTTGGGAATGGTTACACATTATGTTCTTTCGTCTCGCAACCGTTGTTGACGGCGATGTTGGTTGCTATCCTGAAGACCGCAGCCCCGAGCAATCACTCCGATTATGTATCGCGGGAGCCAGCCGTCAGCCAGACAGCGGGCTCTGCTTCCCCCAGCAAGGAGGTTTCGCAGAACCGCGGACCTCAATCCCCGCAACTCGTGTTGCCTAAGAAGCCTCACAAAATCCGAAAATGGACGGGGCGCCTCGTAGACGCGGGTTGTATGAACAACGCCTTGCGACAGGTTTCGCCGCTCGATGAGGCTCTATTCCCTGACCCTTTATCACAGTTCTGGCAGACTCTGCAGAATGCTCAAGGCGCTGACCAGGAACGGAATTCTGGAGGGTGGTCGCCCGAAGGCCAACCGCAGACGCCTAGCAGAGCTGCGTGGGCGCGGGATTCCGACGGCGAGCCTGAAGCCAGCGAGCAACAAATTGCGATGCAAAGGGCGCAACTGAAGAGAGCGAAGGTTCTCGAGCAAGTGGTAAAGGCATGCACACCCACGCCGCGTACGGTATACTACGGGTTAGTTGTTTCAAGTGGGCAACTCCTGAAATTCGACACGGCGGGGGATTTTAAGGCAAAGGAGGCAAGCAACGTCTCGGCCGTTGAACCCGGGAAGGCTTTAAAGGTAAAGGTAACGGGAGTAATTGAGGCAGAGGACACTGTGCGTGTCGCCTCAATCGAATTCACTCACCGGATTCCTGCTCCGCGGGCATCTTCAGGCCAGTAAGCCGGATCGCGGGACGAACAGGACATGATCTTACTCGCCACTCGGATGTTCCTTCTTGTGTTACTGGGCCTCGTGGCGGGTCCAGGAGCCGAACGGCCGGACGGCGCTCAGCTTTTTCAAGCGTCATGTTATAGCTGCCACCATGCTGGAAGCGGGTACGCGGCGCCGAATCTTGATCAGCTTCACCAGATGTCGAGGGACTCCATTCTGCTCGCCCTCGAATCGGGCAGGATGAAAGCGCAGGGTGCTCAACTCACGTCGGAGGAACGGACGGCTCTCGCGGAGTTCCTGGGAACCCCGGAGAATACGCAGACGCCGTCGGGGCCAAGGTTGAGTCCTTGTGCGGCGAAGAGCTTCTCTACCGTTGGGGATCCCAGTTGGAACGGATGGGGCGTGGACCTCACCAATAGCCGCTTCCAACCCTCAGCGAGCGCGGGTCTCGGCCGCGCTGAGGTCCCTCGGCTTAAGCTGAAATGGGCCTTCGGCTTCCCTAACGCGTCGGCGACTTACGGCCAACCAACTGTGGCCGGCGGCCGACTCTTCGCCGGGAGTGAAGATGGAACAGTATACTCCTTGGACGCCCACACCGGCTGCACATACTGGAGTTACAAGGCAGAGACGACGGTTAAGACAGCGGTCTCCGTCGATTCCAGCGGCCGCGCGGTTTTCTTCGGCGACACGAACGGGAACGTGTACGCGACGCTTGCAGAAAGCGGCTCGCTCCTCTGGAAATCGCACGTTGATCCCCATCCCGCGGCGCGCATCACGGGCTCGCCCGTCCTGGTCGATGATCGGCTGTACGTCCCCATCTCCTCGGGTGAAGAGGGCGCCGCCATGGACCCAAAATACCCCTGCTGTAGCTTCCGCGGAAGTGTGGTGGCTTTGGACGCAGGGTCCGGCAAGTTAATCTGGAAAGCTTACACCATTCCCCAAAGTGCCAAGCCTACCGGCCAACAAAACTCCGCCGGCACTAAACTGTGGGGCCCGTCAGGCGCTGCGGTTTGGTCCTCACCGACGGTGGATTTGAAGGCGCACGCGATCTACGTCGCAACAGGCAACGGCTACTCGGAGCCGGACTCCAAATACTCTGACGCGGTCCTGGCGTTCGACATGAACTCCGGAAAGATGCTCTGGTCAAAGCAGTTTACCCCCAAGGACAGATGGAATATCGCTTGTGTCGCGCCAGACAGGGCCAACTGCCCGCAGAAACCTGGCAACGACTTTGATTTTGGCTCGCCTCCCATGCTGCGCTCGTTGCTTGATGGGCGGCGATTGTTGATCGCCGGACAGAAGTCAGGGATCGTGCATGCGCTTGATCCTGACCATCATGGAGCAGTTGTGTGGGAAGTTCGAATCGGCCACGGGGGACCGTTGGGAGGGATTCAGTGGGGGGGAGGCGCGGACGACCGAGTTGTTTACTTCCCTCGGTCCGATTGGGATGATTCCGGACCGGAGGCGGGAGGCGGTCTGTACGCGCTGAGGGCGGCTACGGGCGAGAAGGTCTGGTATGCCCCACCGCCAAAACCATCCTGCGCGGCGACGCCAGGATGCAGCGCGGCCCAGATGGCGCCCGTGACTGTGATTCCGGAGGTGGTCTTCTCAGGATCCCTGGATGGACACCTGCGCGCTTATGACACAAGCAATGGCGCAGTCATCTGGGATTTCGATGCTCTGCAGGACTTCCCCACCGCGAACGGGGCGAAGGCGCACGGCGGCTCCATGAACCAGTCGGGACCCGCGATCGTGGACGGTATGCTATTTGTGAATGCGGGGTACACGAACGCCATAGACGGGAATGTCCTGCTCGCGTTCTCAGTGGATGGGAAGTGAAATGGCCCCGCGTAGGGGCGGGAGCACGGGACTGGACTTTTTGTCATTGTCCTTTGTTTTCATAGACATTCTCGCTTTGTTCCCCCGATTTGGCTGGTCGACAAGTTGAGGAGTCGGGAGGTGGAGGAGCCCTCCGCCGCCTTCCGGCCTGAGGCCCGAGGACGTGCGGTCGGCATTTGGTCTGGCATTGCGCGACTCAGCGACTTTTTGTACTTGTCCTTTGTTTTCATAGACATTCTCGCTTTGTTCCCCCGAATTTGCAGTCGAGAAGTTGAGGAGTCGAGACGGTCGGGAGGCCTCCGACACTTTCCGGCCTGCGGCCCGCGCGCGACGGTCGCGGTCGGCTCTGGTTCTCCCACTCCTCGACTCTTTGACCCCTCGACTTCTCGACTGTACTTGGAGGCAGAAACCACAGGCAGGGACTACGGATGAAAACAAAAAAGGACTTTCTGACATAACCTAGCCGGCAGGGCCTGACCCTGCCCAACCCCACGAAACAACTGTAGCCTATGTCCTCCCGTTTGTCAAGAGAAAAACGCGCAGAGCACAAAAAGTCCGACTTGGTCACGGAACCGCCATGCGCATCCCTCAAGGGCAGAGGATGGGTCGGCGCGGTTGCAGAAAAGACTCGGCACCGTGTTGCATTTCAGCCTGAGATTAGGCGTATAATCGCACCTCTGACCATGACGGCGTTTCAAGACATCTCGCGCTCGCTTCGCCAACTTTATCTCGAGGACAAGCGCCGCTACCTGCTTTAGAATCCGAACCCCCGGGGCGGCCTCTCTCCCTTTGCCGCGGGCCTACGTGCACGCCGCCGGCCTTCGTGGTTTTCGCCAATGGCTTTCGCACATTCAGAGAACAGCCGTGGCTTCAAGCACGACCTCGCAACCCACTTGCAACAGGTCGCCGAGCTCGCGTCGAAATTTGCGGCAAAGTTCGGAGCTGGGGACCTGGGCCGATGGGTCGGTTTGTGGCACGACCTCGGGAAATTTCATCCCGACTTCCAAGCCTGCCCGAGCGCGCCCGCTGCTGCCCACGGCCCGGACCACAAAGGTGCAGGTATTAACCCTGCGTTTTAACGCCCCGCGATAGTCGCTCTTGCTTGACAGCATTCGATATGATCGGTATAAGTGAAGCCACGTCGCGGCATGGTTAGGTTGCCGCGTGATAACCGAGATAGGTTCAAGCGAAGACCAACGCCTATGAGAGTCGAGTACTATGCGCACAGCGCTGCTGTTCTGGGAGGAGCGCCGGAGCCTCTTAAAGAGCATCTGACTGATGTGGCTGCGCGCGCTGCCTTGCATGCTCAATCGTTCGGCGCTGAACAAGAAGCGCACATGGCGGGCCTGTTGCACGACTTGGGAAAATATGGCCATCTTTTCCAGCGCCGGCTCGAAGGCAAGGAAAAGGGAATTGACCACTGGTCGGCAGGCGCGTGGGCAGCGATAACCAAGTATTGCCATGAGGGCATCGCCGCGGCCCTGGCCATTCAAGGACATCACATTGGGCTCCAACAAGCGGCGAAAGACTCCCTGCGTACGCTTGATCCCAAATCGCTGGAAAAGTCCCACCCTCTTTTCTTGCGCCCCTCGGAAGTTGATACGGACCTGCTCCTTCACCGTTTGGCTCGCGACGAAATCGTTCTGCCGGCAGCCGGCTTCGCGTCAATATACCAGTGCAGTGCACCTGCCGCCGCGATGCTTGACGTTCGCATGTTGTTCTCGGCCCTGGTTGATGCCGACTTCATCGAAACGGAAGCTCACTTTGATCGCGATGCCGCCGGCAAAAAGCGGCATCGGCAACCCGGCCACACTCTTGACGCCCACGCTACGCTCGCCGCCCTGCTTGCTTACATCGAAACTGTGGCCTCTTCGGCAGATGCCTCCCAGGCGGTAAAATCCATGCGCGGCGACTTGCTTCAGGCCTGCCTGTGCGCGGCTGACTCCAAACAAGGGCTCTTTACGCTGACCGCCCCAACGGGTTCCGGCAAGACGCTTTCCATGCTGGCCTTCGCTCTGCGCCATGCGGAGCGCTTTGGTCTTCGGCGCATCGTCACCGTCCTTCCCTATCTCACCATCATCGACCAGACCGTTGGAAATTACCGCAAAGCGATCGCGCCACTCGTGGGCGCAAACCGGCTGAACGAATTTATCCTCGAGCACCACAGCTTGGCGGGCGCCGAACCCGAATCAGTCGAAGGGAAGCTCGATGGTGAGGATGCAGCGAGCCGCCGCAGGCGTGAGTTAGCCGAAAACTGGGATTCCCCCCTCATCGTGACCACCAGCGTTCAATTCCTCGAATCGCTATTTTCGAATCGTCCCGCCGCCTGCCGGAAGCTCCACCGGCTCGCGGCGAGCGTCATACTTTTCGATGAGGTGCAAACGCTTCCTGTCAACCTCGCCATTCCGACACTTGCCGCCCTCTCTCGCCTCGCAGAGCGCTATGGAGCCACGGTGGTCTTTTCCACCGCTACCCAGCCGGCTTTCACGCACCTTGACGAGCACGTAAGGAAGTTCTGCGTTCAAGGGTGGAGGGCCACCGAGGTGGTGCCCGCCAGTGCGGGCCTTTTCGGCCGCACCCAGCGCGCTTCTGTCATCTGGCCTGAACTCGATCGCTCCGCTTCTTGGAAGGAACTTGCCGACCAGATCGCTGCGGTCGAAACCCGTCAAGTGCTCTGCATCCTCAACCTGAAGCGCCACGCGTTGACTCTGTTTCAGGAGCTCAGGGACCGAGGCAGCGACGGACTTTTTCACTTGTCCACGAACATGTGCCCCGCTCACCGGCGGGCGGTGCTTCTGGAGGTGCGGGCCCGGCTGCTCTCACATCAGCCGTGTCACCTCGTATCCACGCAATGCGTGGAAGCCGGTGTGGATGTGGATTTCCCCGAAGTCTTTCGAGCCTTTGCCCCACTCGACGCCATCATCCAGGCTGCCGGGCGCTGCAATCGTAACCACCTGCGACCCACCGGCGCGCTCCGTGTGTTCGTTCCCGAGGAAGAGGCATACCCGGATTCCGCCTACGCGCAGGCCGCAGGCGTAACGCGTCTCCTGCTGAAAGCACGCGGGCCTGGCGAGATGAACATTGACGACCCCGGCCTTGCGACGACGTACTATCGCGAACTCTACAGCCTGGCCAAGCCCCAAGAGCGCAACGAGAAATTGCGAGAGGCCCTCCGGCGGCAAGACTTCGCGGACGTGGCCAGCCTTTATCGTCTCATTCCGAACGACGCTATCAATGTATTGGTGCCCTACGATCCAGACGCCTACGCCGAGTTAGCCCATGAGGTGCGGGAAATAAACCTGAACCGCCGCTGGATTCTGAAGGCTCGCTCGCACACGGTGAACCTCTTCCGGCCGAAGCCCGGGGCCCCCGTCACCGGTTGTCTCGAAAGTGTGCCGGTGAGCAGAAACGCCACCGCTGATGATTGGTTCATTTATCTTCGGCCGGAACACTATGACCCGCAACTCGGGCTGCTTCCGCCCCAGTCGATGGAGTGCCTGATCGCGTAGGGCCGAGCGGCGCTCGGCCTCCCGTCAGGGCGAGCGGGGCTCGCCCCTGGCCGAACGCCGTTCGGCCCTACGCAATGGCCAACGTGATACTTGGGTAGAGACCCGAGGAGGTCTATGGAGCCACATGACCAAATCCTGGATGTTTGGGGCGAACTCGCCTGCTTTTCCCAGCCCGCCTTCAAAGTGGAACGTTTCAGTTATCCGGTGATCACGCCCTCGGCGGCGCGCGGCATCTATGATGCCATTTCTTGCGCTCCCCACCGGGACCCCGCCAAAGCGAAGTTCCGCTGGCAGGTAAGCAGGGTAGAGATTCTTCGCCCCAGTCACGTGCGGCCGGGAGGAAGCAGTGAAACCTATCCCAACTATGTCGCTCTCCGCCGAAATGAGGTGAAGGACAAGGCCCCTAACCCGAACACCATCGCCCAGTGGGCGGCGGGTAAGAAGCAGCCCGAGCCTCTATGGGCGGACGGCGACAGCGCCTCTCTGGGCACAGACCAGAAGGGCCGCACGCAACGCCAGACCATGGCTCTGAAAAACGTCCACTATCGGCTACACGCGAAAATCCACCCCTGGCCGGGCTACGAGGACGAAATCGTTGCCCTGGAGGCCTGCTTCCGGCGCCGCGCCAGCCAGGGCAAGTGCGTCTACCAACCCTGCTTTGGTTGCCGCGAGTTTCCCGCTTACTTCGAACTCGTCGAGCCGGACACCTCGCCCGCCAAGCGACTGCCCGTCAATATTGAAGTGGGCCTGATGCTTTACGACGTGTTTGACCTTTCGCGTCCCGGAAGCTGCGAGGACGCACCCAGTATCAGCCTCTTCCGTGCCACCGTTCAGGGAGGCGTCCTGGACGTTCCACCCTTCGAGAGCGAAGCGGTACTAAAAGGAGTAAGCAGGGAACGATAACGCTGCATGGCCGGTAGTGTCGCAGGTCTGTTGTGGCGTCGATCTCCGATCGACGATTCGGCGGTCGGAGACCGCCGCTACAGAAACGAGCCTGCGCCACTGCCGATCGGGCAGGGAGGGAACAGATCATGTTGGAGCTCCTCGTGAAGTACGCCCAAGAACACGGCCTCGAAACCGAACCCGGCTTCAAATCCAAGACGGTACGCTGGGCCATCTGCTTCGACGCACAAGGCAATTACCTCGATGTTGTCGAACTTGGCGATGTCGGTTCCAAGAACAATCCAGGGCAAATGTTTGACAAGTGCCCGGACCTGAGCCAGCCTGAACTCACCTCGGGCAAGGAAACACGATGCCACTTCTTGATTGAGGCGGCCGAGGTCGTCGCGCTTTACGGCAAAGGCGGGCCGACCCAAAAAACGAAAGAAAAGCATGATTACTTTATCGGCCTTCTCCGCCAAGCCAAAGCGGCCGGCCCTGAGTTGGCCCTGCTCTCTGAGAAGCTGGCCCAATCCGAGACCCTGGACGCAATTCAGCGACGGATGGCTCAGATGACGCAACCCAAGCTGAAGCCTACGGACAAAGTTACCTTCAGGCTGGGGCCGGTTTTTCCAGTCGAGACAAACGCTTGGCACGACTGGTGGCGAGCCTTCCGCAGCCGGCTGGCGTCGAAAGCGGACGCGGCTGAAGACCCGAACGGCGCAGTTCGAACAACACCACCCACCATGCGGTGCTTCGTCTCGGGGGCCACAATTTCTCCGGCGCCAACCCATCCTAAGATCGAAGGCTTGGCAGATACCGGAGGACAGCCCTCGGGCAGTTCTCTGATTGGCTTCGACAAGGAGTCCTTTACTTCCTACGGCCTCGATCAATCAGCGAATGCGGCAGTCTCCGAAGAAGCCGCAGCCGCCTACCGTTCGGGACTGAACAACCTCCTACGCAATCACTCGACCCGGCTGGTCGGGGCCAAGGTGGTCCATTGGTTCAAAGGGCGCGTGCCCCAAGAGGACGACCCGCTGGCCTGGCTTCAGCAACCCGCCGAGGTCGAAGAACTCAGCGCCCAGAAGCGCGCGCGAGATTTGTTGAACGCTATCCGTGACGGCCGGCGGCCCGACCTCTCGGATTGCGTTTATTATGCGCTGACTCTCTCCGGCTCGGGAGGTCGCGTGATGGTCCGCGACTGGATGGAAGGCCGGTTCGAGACCCTGGTCGGAAACATCGCTATCTGGTTCGAGGACCTGTCCATTACTCATCGTGACGCCGGCAAACTAGCACCGCCGCCCAAGTTTCTGGCCGTCCTCGGCGCGACGGTGCGGGCGCTAGACGACCTCTCTTCCCCACTCATCGCCAAGCTTTGGAGAGCTGCGACGCGGGATGAGGCCATTCCTTACAGCATGCTGGCGCAGGCCCTCCTGCGGGCCCGAGGCGATTTCCTACAAAACCACCCACCCAATCACGCCCGTATGGGCTTAATCAAAGCGTACCATCTTCGCAAGCAGCGACAAGACGGAGGAGAATTGATGACCGCAGACTTGTATCCCTATCTCAACGAACAACACCCCCACCCCGCCTACCAGTGTGGCAGGCTCATGGCGGCCATGGCCGCTTTACAGCACGCCGCCTTAGGCGACGTGGGCGCTGGAATCGTCCAACGTTATTACGCCGCAGCCAGCAGCACGCCCGCGCTGGTGCTCGGCCGCCTGGTCCGCACCAGCCAGTTTCACTTAAACAAACTCGATCCCGGCCTCGCCCACTGGTTCGAGGATCGGATCGCCGGCATCTGGGGCCGCATCAAAGACAATCCGCCCCGCACTCTGAACCTGGAAGAACAAAGCCTATTCGCCATGGGCTATTACCAGCAGTTGGCCCAACGGCTCGTGAACTCAGACAGAGAACACAAAACAGCACCAGAGGAGCAAAAACAATGAGCGGAGTTATCCAAAATCGTTACGAGTTCCTGCTGCTCTTCGATTGCGAGAACGGGAACCCGAATGGCGATCCAGACGCCGGGAATGCCCCGCGCATCGATCCCGAAGACATGTTCGGACTGGTTTCCGATGTCGCCCTCAAGCGCCGGGTCCGCAACTATGTCCAGATCGCTCGTGGCAACCAAACGCCTGACGCCATTTTCGTCGAGCACGCCACGAACCTGAACCGCCCGATCGTGCTTTCCCACGAAAAGACCGAGGGCGGCTACAATCCGGGCGCCAAAGGCGCCTCGAAGAAGAAAGTCGAATTGGCGCGGAAGTGGATGTGCGACAACTTCTATGATGTTAGGACCTTCGGTGCCGTGATGAGTACTGGTCCGAATGCCGGTCAGGTGCGCGGCCCCGTGCAATTCAGCTTCGCCCGCTCCGCCGATCCGGTGCTTCCACTCGATGTGTCGATCACCCGCATGGCGGTCGCCGAAGACGTCTCCGGAGCCAGGTCCAGCGAAGAATACGCCAAATGGGAAGCCGAACAGCCCGAAGACAAGTTACGCACCATGGGGCGCAAATCGCTCATACCCTACGGTCTTTATGTGGCCAAGGGTTTCATCAGCGCCCATTTGGCGCAGGGTACGGGCTTCTCCGAAGACGATCTGAGTTTGTTCTGGGAAGCGCTGCTCAAAATGTACGAGCACGACCGGTCCGCCAGCAAGGGTCTGATGTCCGTGCGCGAGCCCATTTTCGTTTTCAAACACGTGGGCACGGATAGCAATGAGACCCAGCGAACCCAGCAGGCCAAGCTCGGCTGTGCACCGGCCCATAGGCTTTTCGAACTCGTCAGCGTCGAGAAGCGTGACGGGGTGAAGCAGCCTCGGTCATTTGCAGACTATCGCGTTACTTTCCACCAAAACCGACTGCCCCACGGCGTCCAAGTCGGTTTCGTCGTTTCCGGTGATGGTGGCGGCGCCTCTCTCCACTGGGACGCTCCGCCTTCGCCAGCGGACGGCTTCAGCGTCGACTAACGCGAGCCACCGACCGGTGGTTTGTCGGGCCGAACGGCGTTCGGCCCGCGCGCTAGCGCCGCAGGCGGCAAGCTATGGATGATGACTCAGAGTTGATTGCGATCTCTGCGCTCAGCCAGTGGGGCTATTGCCCGCGCCGCTGCGCGCTGATTCACGTCGAGCAGACCTTCGAGGAGAACATCTACACCCTGCGGGGAGAGCTGGAGCACCAGCGCGTGGACGAGCTGGGAGGCGAACTTAAAGACGGCGTGCGCGTCGAGCGGGGGCTGCCCTTGTGGTCGAAGCGCCTGGGGCTTACCGGGCGGGCGGACGCCGTCGAGTTCCACGGTCAGACGCCTTACCCGGTTGAATACAAGCACGGCCGCAAACGCCGGCGCCCGGAGGCGGAACTGCAACTCTGCGCGCAAGCGATGTGCCTGGAAGAGATGACGGGGCAGCCGGTTCCCAAGGGCGCCATTTTCCACCAGGGCTCGCGGCGGCGCACGGAAATAACCCTCGACGAAAATCTGCGGCGGCGCGTGGAAGAAGCCGTGGCCGCCGTCCGTGCGCTTCTATCGTCCGAAACGCTGCCGGAGCCCGTCAATGACGCGCGCTGCGACCTCTGCTCGCTCAAGGAATCGTGCCTGCCGGAACTGGTGGCCTCACGGGCACGGCTCCGCCAGGCACAACACGGATTGTTCTGCGCCAAGGATTTGGCGGGCACCCCATGATCATCGAGTCGAGGTGGTTCCTATGCACCAGATACTGAACACGCTTTACATCACCACGGAGCCCTCCTACGCGCACCTCGACCACGACACCCTGCGGGTCGAGGTGAATGGGGAGACGAAGCTTCAGGTCCCGCTGCAGCACCTGGGCGGGATCGTCTGCTTCGGTGACGTGCTCGTCAGTCCCGCGCTGTTAGGCCGCTGCGCCGAAGAAGGCCGCTCGGTGACTTATTTGACCCGCAATGGCCGCTTCGCGGCGCGGGTGGAAGGGCCCGTGAGCGGCAACGTTCTGCTGCGCCGGGAACAATACGCAGCATCCGGTGATCCCCACCGGGCCACCCGCATCGCCCGCAATATCGTCGCCGGAAAAGTCCAGAATGCCCGGCAGGTGGTGATGCGCGCCGCGCGCGAGGCGGAAAAGCCGGAAGACACCGAGCTCCTCGAACGGACCAGCCGGGAGCAAGCCGCGGTGCTCGCTCGCCTGGAGCGCATGAACGACCTCGAACAGATCCGCGGCCTGGAGGGAGAAGCGGCGCGCGCCTACTTTGCCGTTTTCGACCGCATGGTCCGCGAAGATCGGGAGACTTTCCGCATGCAGGGCCGCAGCCGACGCCCTCCGCTCGACCCCATGAACGCCATGCTGTCGTTCCTTTACACCCTCCTGCTGGGCGACTGCGTGGCGGGAGCCGAAGGCGTTGGTCTGGATCCCCAAGTCGGTTTCCTCCACCAGTTGCGACCGGGCCGGCCCGCCTTGGGACTCGACCTCATGGAAGAACTGCGGGCGCCCTTGGCAGACCGTCTGGCGTTGACGCTGATTAATCGGAAACAAATCTGCAAGGACGACTTCGAGGAAAAACCCGGCGGTGCGATCCACTTCAGGGACGAGGCAAGAAAAACCGTCGTCGTCGCCTTTCAGAAACGCAAGCAGGATGAGGTTCCCCACGAGTTGATCGACCAGAAGGTTCCGTTCGGGATGGTCCCGCACGTTCAGGCGCGGCTTCTGGCGCGGCACTTGCGTGGCGATCTGGAAGACTACCCGCCCTTCCTGTATGGCGGTTAGGAGGGCCGCATGGATGTGCTCGTGAGCTATGATGTAGCTACTGGCGATGCTGTTGGACGCCGAAGGTTGAGGAAGGTCGCCAAAGTTTGCGTTGGATTCGGGCAGCGCGTGCAGAAATCGGTCTTCGAATGTTCGGTCAACGAAATGCAGATGGAACAATTGCGCGACCGGCTGGTGAAGTGCATCGATGAGAAAAAAGATAGCCTGCGTATCTACCGCTTGGTCGAGCCTCGGGAAAAACATGTGGAAAGCTTTGGCCGCGACGCTTATGTCGATTTTGATGGCCCGTTGGTCGTCTGAGACCCCGTCGCCGCGAACCCCCAGCGACCGGCAAATGGGCGGGGGGTTCGCGTCGGCCGCAACCGATTGTTTCTGTTGGGGATCGTGCCCGGATGTTCAAGAGGCGAAGATGCTTGGTGTGCGGAATCGCGGGTTTCGCTCAAAACAGTCGGTAACGCTAAGAAAAATCAAGTGTTCGAGTAAGACAGTAGCACCCGACCTTCGGGTCGGGTGAGGATTGAAACGGGCGGTGCAACCGCCGCTCCCGCACCACCCTCCCGAGTAGCACCCGACCTTCGGGTCGGGTGAGGATTGAAACGGGTATGAGCGGGCTTGGCGGCGGTACCTTCTACGTAGCACCCGACCTTCGGGTCGGGTGAGGATTGAAACATGTCGCTCAGGGCCAAGCCACCGGAGCGGCGGACGTAGCACCCGACCTTCGGGTCGGGTGAGGATTGAAACACGCTCGATCAGTTGCGCCAGGCCGTCCGCGTGGGCGTAGCACCCGACCTTCGGGTCGGGTGAGGATTGAAACCTATATGGACCGTGGCAACCAGGATCTGATTATGTAGCACCCGACCTTCGGGTCGGGTGAGGATTGAAACTTTACCGGTCCGGCGCGCAGATATACTCGCCTCGTAGCACCCGACCTTCGGGTCGGGTGAGGATTGAAACCTCGACGCCGTGGCGGCAATGACCAGGGCTTTCGTAGCACCCGACCTTCGGGTCGGGTGAGGATTGAAACCTCGACGCCGTGGCGGCAATGACCAGGGCTTTCGTAGCACCCGACCTTCGGGTCGGGTGAGGATTGAAACATCTTGTGCGTTACCTCGGCCACCATCTGCTGGGTAGCACCCGACCTTCGGGTCGGGTGAGGATTGAAACCGCCTGGGCAAGCTGCTCGATCATGTTCCGGCCGTAGCACCCGACCTTCGGGTCGGGTGAGGATTGAAACTTTCTCACCGTCCGGGCTGGGACATGGAGAGCCAGTAGCACCCGACCTTCGGGTCGGGTGAGGATTGAAACATACAGGCTGGCGCCCTTTTCGAGTAGGTTGACGTAGCACCCGACCTTCGGGTCGGGTGAGGATTGAAACTATCAGGGGGAGAGACGAACATCCCACCCGGGGCGTAGCACCCGACCTTCGGGTCGGGTGAGGATTGAAACATCTTGTGCGTTACCTCGGCCACCATCTGCTGGGTAGCACCCGACCTTCGGGTCGGGTGAGGATTGAAACTTTCAAGCGCTGCTTGGCCTCCATCAAGGCGCTGCGTAGCACCCGACCTTCGGGTCGGGTGAGGATTGAAACATTTACGAGCACACCGACCAGTATACCGATCTCAGTAGCACCCGACCTTCGGGTCGGGTGAGGATTGAAACGTTTATAGCGCACTTTCTTATTCGCTCTCCCGTGTAGCACCCGACCTTCGGGTCGGGTGAGGATTGAAACTGAAGCACGGACGCCATGTCGTTGTTGATCGAAGTAGCACCCGACCTTCGGGTCGGGTGAGGATTGAAACACCTGTGCCAAAAACCACGAGCGGCGGGCTGCCGTAGCACCCGACCTTCGGGTCGGGTGAGGATTGAAACCGAAGGCTAACCGCTCTATCGAGCTTGAGCCGTGTAGCACCCGACCTTCGGGTCGGGTGAGGATTGAAACAGCAGCGCATCGTAGCCGTGATCGCGCGCGTATGTAGCACCCGACCTTCGGGTCGGGTGAGGATTGAAACAGGATTAACTTTCGCGCAACAGCTTCAGGCACTTGTAGCAC
Organism: Terriglobia bacterium; assembly: GCA_050010015.1. Classification (GTDB taxonomy): domain Bacteria; phylum Acidobacteriota; class Terriglobia; order UBA7540; family UBA7540; genus CAVROP01. The sequence continues at coordinate 10,405 of JBEKLY010000079.1, read as the reverse complement.
CCGACCTTCGGGTCGGGTGAGGATTGAAACAGATGCGAGGAGAATAGTTTGCAGGCAAGCGGGCGTAGCACCCGACCTTCGGGTCGGGTGAGGATTGAAACAAGCTGGCGCTTTCGGACGCCGCTGGATTTAAGGGTAGCACCCGACCTTCGGGTCGGGTGAGGATTGAAACCTGGATTTGCGGTTCGGTTGTACCGACAGACGATGTAGCACCCGACCTTCGGGTCGGGTGAGGATTGAAACCTGGGACGCCGTAAATGTATTTGCGTCTGGGGCGTAGCACCCGACCTTCGGGTCGGGTGAGGATTGAAACAACGTCCAGGCTGGCGATCGAGGACTGTCCGTCGTAGCACCCGACCTTCGGGTCGGGTGAGGATTGAAACAGGAGATGGAGACCGGAACCGAGCAGATCCCGGGTAGCACCCGACCTTCGGGTCGGGTGAGGATTGAAACGTGGACACTGGCGGTCATCTTTCCTTCGGCGCCCCGTAGCACCCGACCTTCGGGTCGGGTGAGGATTGAAACAAACGGCGGTCAATTGGCTGCAAGCCGGCGCCGTGTAGCACCCGACCTTCGGGTCGGGTGAGGATTGAAACACCCCCATCGACCCGCTTAAGCCCACCGCCTCTGTAGCACCCGACCTTCGGGTCGGGTGAGGATTGAAACAGGGTGCCGCTCACCAACAATGTAGGCGTGGCCCGTAGCACCCGACCTTCGGGTCGGGTGAGGATTGAAACAGCGGCTACGCAAGAGGTACATCACAACCCTTAGTAGCACCCGACCTTCGGGTCGGGTGAGGATTGAAACGACAGATTCAAAGCCTATCTGTCTCGCCTTGAGGTAGCACCCGACCTTCGGGTCGGGTGAGGATTGGGGCAGAAAGGGTGTCAGGTACCCTTTCCGGCCTGCGAAGATCCTCGGTAGAGTTGACGCTCTCGAGAATAGCCGCCACTAGAGCGATGTCGATCAGGTATTCCCAGGATTTGTACAAGGTCCAGGGCGGGAAGACCGACCAGGCAGTGGACGCCAGACAAACCAAGCCGTACACGGTCAGGACGCCCACGACGCCGCGAAACATCGAAGCCGGCCAATGAGTCCGGCGCAAGGTGAGCCGGACCAGGAGAACAAAAGCCACCAGCGCATCGATCGCGATTCGAAACACAGCCCAGGCATCCAGCGGCTCGGAAGCGATCTCGCTGGCTCCGCGAATTCGAAACGTTAGCGCGCCCAATAGCAACAGGGCCCAGAGCCAATGCCACCACTTCAACGACGAAACCAGGGCGCGCGCGTGGCTGAGTCCCTGCCGAAGGGCAAGGCCCAAAACAACAAGTAGAGGGACTCCCACGAGAGCCCCCGTGATCAGGACGAGGCCGGAGTGGTTGAAACGCGAAGAGAACTGAAACAACTCCGAAAATGCCAGGTATCCGAAAAGCGCCAGGGGGACGAGTATCCACCAGTAGATCCTTCCGTGGTGCAAAGCGTGCCTCCCGAGTTTGTCTTCTACGGATTGCATGTTATTGGGCTGTGAGGCATGAACTACACTCTTACGCTTGCTGGCTACTGTCTGCGAAATGCGCCCTCGAGACCCTCGCTGGCGACATGCGGGGAATCTAATCGCTCACATCCGGTGGCAACTTGGGCCAGGACCTGGGCGGCAAGACGAGCCGTGTAAGGACCGATGATTTCCTTCGCCTTTTCGCCAAGTCTCTGCGCGAGTCCTGGCACTCTCAGGAGAAGTTCCATTCGGGCTGCCAACTCTTCGGGATTGTGCGGATCAAACACAAACCCGTTCTCGCCGTCCTGGATCATTTCTTTTGAGCCCGCATACTTGGAGCACAACACTGGCCTCCCAAGGCACATGGCCTCCAAGACCACCATTCCCCAGGTATCCTCGAGAGACGGAAACACGACAGCATCACAGGCTTCGTAGCATCCGCCAAGCTTTTCGTAACTGACCGGTCCCATCCATCGAACGACCTTGTCCAACGGGGAACCGGCGATCTGGTGCTGCAGGGTGCCGGCCATCTCGCCAGTTCCAACGATTTGGATGGTGAAATTGTGCACGCCGCGGCTCAGGAGAAGCCTCGCGGCTTCGAACAAGCGATGAATCCCTTTGCGCTCGATGAGTTGGCCGACAACAAGAAATGCAAACGAAGTGTCTTGCCGTTCTACGGGGTGGTTCCCGTTCGACGATTTGAGGGCGGGTTCCTCCGCCACCTCGATTGGATGCTGCACAACCCGGTCGCTGGGCATCCGTAAGATATCCTGGAGGTACTGTGCGCCGGCGCGGGTGTTGCTGATGGCCGCATCAAATTCCTTAACCATGAATCGTCGCACAGCCAAACGTAAAGGAGAGTTCAGACCTGCAATGGAAGGTGAGACGCCCTCCCAGATCAGCACGACGCGGCATTTTGTGATTCTCTTGAACAGCAGGGTGAATGCCGACCACAGATTGAGCCCGCTGGTGAGGATAACACTCGGACGGAGCCGGCCCAACTGCCAAAGGATCGTAGGGAGGGCCAGAGTGAAACCTCTGGGATAACCGGGACCACCTTTCCCGAAGGTAATGAATCGAATGCCCCGCACGGGGCGAACCTCGAAGGTTCCCCGGTATTTTGGAAGGCTGCCCGGCCATGAGCCTGCGAAAATAACTGTCTTCGGCACAAGGGCGGTGAACTCTTTGAACACAGGCTGCCAGTAATACGCGCCCGCGACGTTGGGCATGAGCCAGACGACGCGCTTCTCAGCGGGGGCGATCCCTGCAGTTTGTTTAGGCTGCGTGCCGGCTGCTCGCGAGCGTTTGTGGTACCGGTAAGTAATCACCACCCAAAAGGCAATCGCCGAAATCAGCAGGCCGACCAATCCACCCGCGAGGCCCCAATAGTGAGTGAAGACAATGCCCGTCAGCACGGTTAGAGCCCCCGAGACGCTGTAAGCAAGAAAGACCTCAGAGGGGGCCTGCATAACTTGCACGGCCACCTCGCTTCCCATGGCAACCGCGGTGAACAGAAGTGGGGCCGTTGACAACAGAAGGAGCGGTGCAAACTGGTTATATCGTCCCGCATAGAGGAAGCTCATGATCTTGCTCCCGAACAACCAGATCGCGGCCAGGTACGCCAAGGCCGCAGCGCCGAACAACCAAGCGAGTTGCCGAGTCCGGCGCCGAAGACCCGGAATTCCCTCCTTCGCAAAGCGCGCGGAGGCCCAGGGAAGGACGAGGAGATTGATAGCTACCAAAGCTTGAGCACAAGGCGAAGTGAAGTTGCGCAGTGCCCGAAAGGCCGCCAGGTCCCCGATCGGGAGCAAGGCTGCCACGATGAGGTAGTAGGCATTTCCCGAAAGCCAGTTGGCCGTAGTCCCTCCCACAACCCACCGTCCGTATTCCCAATGTCGGCGCACGATTTCGGAACCCGCAGGCCCCGCCGTGGAGTCCGTTCTTCTCGGCAGCGACACCAGCAACATCAGAATGGCGGGGAACGTCGCAAGTGACGGAACCAGGAAGCCGGTGAAGGGCGAGAGCCAGCCCTGCTTATTGAAGACCATCAGCAGCAGGATTAGAGCCAGGCAATAGACGGCGGAACTCGCGGCCGCGAGCCCAGGAGCCAGCCGGAGATAGGCAGCACGTCGGCAAAGCCATTGGAAGAGGATCAATGGGACCGCTACGGAGACTCCCCACAAGGCGGACGTCAGGGCTTGGTCGGCGGCAAAAAAGCGCAAGAAAGGGATGGCAGCGACAGTTAACATCGATAACAAGAAAGTGAAAACAAAATGGAGGCCGAGCAGCTTCTTGAGGTAACCAACGATACATTCCGAGTACGATTCCGGCCCCAACACGCTCATCGGTTCCAGGAAGAACGCATTATGCAAGCCTGAAAGGAAGAGAAAGATCGAGAATCCCAAGGCGAAGGCGCCATATTGGTTGGGGGTCAGCCAGCGCGCCAGCAGAACACCCAAGAGAAAATTTGAGCCCGAGAGGAGGCCCTGATCGGTGATTGCCAGCGCTCCCTTTCCAACCCACGCCAGTTGCCGCGCACTTAGAATTTGTCTGGCTGGCTTCTCGCCTTCGAAAACGCCATTACTGAGGACTTCATCAGATATTTGCATGATTGGGTTTCAAATCTCCGACCCTAGTTTCCAGGTGCCGGGGGTGTGAGGAGAGCCCCAGCCTTCGGGCGGAGTCATCAAAAGCCGGCAGCTTCGAAAACGCGGGTGGTCGTGTAGGGTTGGAAGAGCGCCCTGTATAACGTGGCTTTGAGCCATCCTCTCCACCCTCGCCGCTCCGGTAGCGTGAGTATCTTGGGAAAACTCAGATAGAAGAGCCGAGCCGTGGCCAGCGCGTTGACGCAAACGAAGAGATCCTCGGCAACTGCGCCATAGCCTGCCCAGAAAGCGCGCTCACACGCCTGGAGCGCAGATCGCGACGCCTGCGGATAGAGCAGAGGCTTCCGAAGCTCAAATATCATCGTGCACAAATCGTGTAGGATGGGCTTGCGGGCCGACAGCTCAAAATCCACCACCCACAGGTGCTCGCGCTGGGCGTCCCACATGAGGTTGGGCAGGGAAAAATCAGCGTGATTGAGTGCCACGGGTATGTGCAACGTCGTTCGTGGACTAAGTGTCTTTCCGAGCGATTCAACCGCTTTTAATGCCCACTGGGCGTAAAGCGTTCCTCGCAATGCCTTCTTGCAAATCAGACCACGCAATGCATCCACGACATCCGGAAATTCAACGGTCTCGCACCCTTGCCGGGAGGACTCGTGGACGGCCCTCAGCCATGCAGCGGCCCGGAATATCGCCGTCTCCGTCGATCTCGCTCGTCGACCCCTCGGCCATGCCCATCTCGCAAAACGATCTAGCCGAGTACCGTGCACCTCTTCGAAAACCAGCGTCAGGTCGTCCAGGGAGTAACCCAGCGGAGTGGGTATGCTTTCGCCTCCGACCAGAGACCGCATTTCGCATGCCATGCGCCATTCCGCGGCGATTTGCTCCTCCGCCGGTCGTTGCGGCTTCTCTGGGCTTGATAATTCTTCCCATGGAGTAGCAAAACGAGGCGGAACGGGATACGGATCCGCCAAAAGGGTTTTTGCAAAGAACCGCGTCCCGTCGGCCTTGCCTGTGCACCGAAGGACCCAACGGGAAAAGCCAATGCGATGGCTGGCGATGCTCACACGACTTATCGAGGTGTTGAGGGCAGAAGCTACTCGGCCCCGAACTTCATCCAAGCAGCCGGGGCCGACAAGCATTACATTGCTTCGGCGGGCGGCCGCAGTTGAGACAATCGGATCCTCGAGTTTGTATTCAACGTCTTTCAATCTCATCCTCGTGTGGTGAGGGGGACTTCTTCTTGCATGGTGAGAGCGCCGGTGGGAACTTCCTCAGAAAACTTCTGTCGCTTCGACTCACGTCGCACCACCAAAACCGCTCCAATCAAGGCCGCAGCGCTTGAGAGCACCCACGCAAACAGCGCCCCGCGCAATCCGAACCGGTGTGTGCAGGGGACTCCGAGTGCAATAGAGACAACGCAGGGGGTTGAATAGGCGAGAAAGGCTTTCGCCGGTGAGTGCATGGCTTTCAGCACAAGGGTCTGTGCGGTCCCGGAGATTCTCAGAATCGATCCCAGCGCGACCCAGGGGAGCAGGTTTATAACCTGCATATATCTACCACCATAGAGGTGGTGCACGATGGGGCCTCGCAACAACAGCAATACCGCCCAATAAAGGCAGGATCCTCCCACGTAAAGCAAAGTCAGACGCCAGACGATGCGGTCCGCAATGTTCCCGTCCTGGTGGTGGGCGCGAGAAGCAACGGGCAAGCTTAACAGGGAGACGGCCACGAATGCCTGACCGATCGGCGACGCGAGATTCATAAGCGCCTTGAACTTTCCAGCCTCGGCCAGCGTAAAGAAACTTCCCAGCAGCGGGTAGTAAATCGCCAGAGAACACCAGATCACCACCGAGTTGGCGACCGCCCAGCGGCCGTACGTCCAATGCCTGCGCACAATATCCATAAGGGGAAAACCCGGCGTGGTCTCGACGAGCCCGGCCTTGAACCAGCGCAGCAATAGAGGCCCGGTAGCTATTGCGCCTGCGGCCAACAAGAGAAAAGCTGAGAAAGGCGACGGGGACCTGAACTTGTAGAGGAGCGCCAGGCCAGTCAGAAGCAGCGCGGAATAAATGCAGGCCCCGAGCACGGCTTTCTGGGGTAAGAACACAATGTAAAAACCGCGGCGGGCCAGCCAGAAGAGCAGCAGGCAAGGTGTGGCAGCACCGATTCCCACCAGGGCGTCAGGCAACAAACTGGTGGGCCTCACTGCGTGGAGTGCCGCTGCGGTGGCGAACAGTGCCGCCATCATCAACAACGAAAGTACGCAGTGAATGCGAAGCAGCCCGCCCAGGTAGCTGGTGAGATTCCCGCTGTAAACCGAGGGACCAAACACGCTCATCGGCTCAAGGATGAGAGAGCCATACAGCGCTGCCAGGAACAGGAATATCTCGAATGCCAGAGCGTATGATCCGTACTGCTGCGGGGCCAGCCAGCGCGCCAGCAGAATGGCGATGAGGAAATTCGATCCCGAAATAAGCCCTTGATCGAGGATCGCAAAGATCCCCCGGCCTGACCACTTTCGCAGGCTCAGCTTCAGCTCCTCAAGCTTCTTGGGCAACGGATTCATGCTCGAGTTACGATGACTGGTGACGTGGATTCGCTCACAGCTTCTGAGCCGTGGGTTCAAGCGGAGCGCCAAATCGTTGCCTTAATTTGAGCGCCGACGCGCGGAACTTGCGATAGACACGCTGCAGGAATTCCGTGCTGCGCTTGATGAGCGTAAAGAAGAACGGAAGGGGATCACGCCACGAGAGAAACGCAGCCTCGTCGATGCCCGAAAGGGAATCAAACCACTCCTTGATCGTCAGGCTGCCCTCGCGGAAGTAACGGTACGTAGAGACGGCGTCGAGATCCTCGACGATCCACTTCCTGCCCGCGCGGGCCGCACTGGGAGCTACTTGCTGGCCCGTCAGGTCCATATAGAGTGCGCGGACCACATCGATGCCGTTTTCGCCGACGAAAAGGCGGAAGGTCGCTCCGATCCTGGGATTCACGTCGAGAACTTTGTAGACCCCGTCCCGCGCGTCATAACGATATCCGATATCCAGGATTCCCCGATAACCGATGGCCTTCATGAATCGGCGAGTGGTTTGCTCGATGTCTGGATTGGGGAGGCAAATGCCGAGACTGGTGGAGCCGGTGTGAACTGGGCATTGCCTGATCTTCTTGCCGGTAAAGCCCACCAGGCACTCGGATGCGGAGTCAAAGCACCCGTTGAACATCCAGATTGTGTCGTCGCCGCCGGGAATGTACTCTTGGAGCATCAGGTTGGGGCGCTCCGGGTCTTCCGCGCGGTCGTAGTTCTGCAGCAGTTCCTCGGCAGAGTGTACGAGGAACATCTTCTTTCCGGTTCGTTCCCATAACCGTTGCCCGTCAATGCCTTTCAACATGATAGGAAACGTTGCGCTATCTAGGAAATCAACAGCCTCTGCACGAGAGGTCGGGAACGCGCATTTAGGAGTGGGAACGCCGTGCCGGATCGCGAGACCGTACATTGCCTGCTTGCTGGCGAGCGCGTCCACCAAGCCAGGTGGCTGCACGGGAAAAACGAACGAGTCGCGAAGCGTCGCACTCCAGCGAGCGACGAAACGGGCCGTCCGGTCTGTGGTGGGAATCAGTATTGAGGTGCGTCCAATCTTGCGCCGCACGTCCGATAGATAAGCCAAGGATTCCCGCTCCGGAGCGTGCTCAATGTCCCAAACAAACCGGCCGCGACAATAGCGAGAGAAATTGGCAGGCGTGACGAGGCTGGGGTCCAGATTGTATACGTCGACACCGAGTGGCCCCAAGCTCCTCATAATGTTCAGGCCGCCATGGCTATCGGACCTTAGAATCAAGACGGGCGTGGAGTTGTGGTCGAGCTGAATCATGGATGATTTGTGCTTGGTGATTTTGCGATTTTGCATTTAAGATTTGGAATTCGAGGCCTTGGGAGGTCGCTAATCGAGAGCCACAACGTCCAATCGCAAATTCGAATCACCGATCTTCGCGCGCTCCAGACGCTGTCCCGGAATAAGCAAACTCATCTTCCGTGGGCGTGATACCCACGACCTCGTCACCTTGAAGGGTGATCGCCCATTCAAGATCCGCGATGTGTGTCAGGATGAACACCAGGTCCCGGCCCTGGCCGCTTCGTATCAGGTAATCAGCGCTGGGGCCGGACAAGATAGCATCCGTAGTCGCCGCACCCCAGCTCTTGACCGTTTCCTCTGTTTCCCGGTTCTCGGTTACGTAACCCGAACCGATAAGTTGCCGCGCCATCCAAGCGCAGCATATCTGGTCCTCTACGCGGCGTTCGCCCCGACTGCCCGCGCCAATCAGGGCTATATGTGAGTGGCGGCTCGCGAGGTACCTGGACAGGAATTCGAAGTTCTGAAAACTGGCGATGTAAGCGGTTTCGCTCGCGCGAGCCAGATGAATGAGTTTCGTGCCCGAGGATGAAAGCAGGACCAAGGGGCGAGAGACGTCTGTTCGCCTAGCCAATTCCGCCGGACTGTTGTTCATTTCAAACCCGCGCGGTATGATGCCGCCAAGTTCTCCGGCCAACAACGGGTTCGACAAGCGAGCGGCAACGCGCTGCGCCGCTTCCAGCGACGGCACTGGGAAGCACCGGCGCCCCATCGATAGCGCCGTGACGATTGTGGTGCTCGCCCGGATCACATCGATGGCGACCACCGCGTATCCGCGCTTGTAATGCAGTACACTTTCAGGAAAGAAATCAATGACCACTGTTCTTGTCATGTTGGGATACCCGAAGTGTGAAGCTCTCGAGTGAAAGCGTCGGCCGAACGACGAGGCTTCAACAGGTCGTTGGCGAAAGCGTCCGAATGAATGCCGCGGCGGTATATCTCGACCCGCAACACCTCTTCAAGCCGCACGTTGCATAAGTGCACTTCCGGGCCGAAATGATCCAGCAGCGCGAATTGACTTGGCTTGTTGGGAGCTTCGAACATGACCGTGCCCAAACCGAATGCCTCAGCGAAGAGATCGGCGTAGGCGGCGTTGAACACTCCCTGGCCGTCAAAGAGCCCCACGCCCCGCGCGCTCTCCCGGGCTTCGACCACCAGTTGTAAGGCTCCCGCATCCAGCCACCGCTGGCCCTGCAGAGTCATCGCCTCGACGCCTTGGGCGCTAAACGGGCCGTCGTGCTTCTTGCCCAGCTCGAACTGAGCGTCGAGGCCTCGTTCCGCGGCCATTGCGATCACTTGGCGAGGCTCCAGCGGCATTTCCGTAAAGCCTTCGCCGCACTCAATCCTGGTGACTCCCCTATCGGCGCAAAGATCGAGATAGGCCGGCAATCCCCCTTGCGCCACGGCAATTTCGAAGGGCCCGCCTCCGGTGACTACAGGCACCCCACATCTTCGGGCGGCTTCGATTTTCTGCCGCGTGGCGTTTTCCTTCGCGATCATCCAGCAGCTCATGGAGATCTTAAGGATCGAAAACAAGTGAGAGCTCTGTTCAAGATGGCTTTCGAGCGTGACGGGGTCGTAGCCAGGATCAAAAGGGCTCGTCAGGGCTGGCAAGTCGCGCACGCCGATTCTCTTCAGATAATCGCTGGTGTGCATTTTTCCGCTCATCATGCCTCCTGGTTTTTCTCCTCCGGAAAGGAGAGCCTCAAGCCGCTCCCGCCCCTTTCAAGACAGCAGGTATGGTGCCGGCGAGGATTTTGAGGTCAAGCCATAGGGACCATTCATCGATGTACTGCATATCAAGCTCCATCCACTTGTCGAAGCTGATGGAGCTTCTTCCCGAGATTTGCCAGAGACAAGTCAGGCCGGGCCGCACGCTGAATCGTCTCCGGTGCCAGTCCTGATCAAAACCCTCGTAATCCCTTACCGGCAGCGGCCGCGGACCCACCAGGCTCATCTCACCTTTCAAAACGTTGAGCAATTGCGGAAGCTCATCGATACTGGTTTTTCGTAAGACTTTTCCCACCAAGGTCACCCGCGGGTCACACTTGATTTTGAAGACGGGGCCCTCGACTTCGTTCAGGTGCTCCAACTCTGCTTGCTTCTGCTCTGCGCCCGCCACCATGGTGCGGAACTTGAAGATCCGAAAGCGGCGCTTATTAAGCCCCAGCCTTTCCTGGGTGAAAAAGACAGGCCCCTCGGAGGTCAGTTTGATGAGCAGCGCGACAGCCAGAAACAAGGGCGCCAACAGGAAGAGCAGCAGTGAGGCAATTACAACGGGTGTTCACCATTGAGTCGGAGTGACGCTTTACGTCCAAGTTGCTGCAAGCTAACGAGGTTTGCGACGCTTGGGCAGTTTCTTGCGCGTGACTACAAGAATCTTCCGATGCGGA
>JBEKLY010000078.1:0-26357 GCA_050010015.1 Terriglobia bacterium | reverse complement strand
GCCTTGAAATACGTCGTCAAAGGGAAGGAACTGGCTCTGGGTTTGCAATTGCCCAAGATGGCGGCGATCGGACAGGTCCTGGAGAGTTGGCTGAAGTTTCAGGAGGGCAAGCCGGAGGAAGCCCGGCGAACCCTGAAGGAGGCGGAAACTGCTCTCTTGGATGCGGACGATTTCGTGACCCGCGGCAACATTCAGTCCGCCTACGGAAGGATCGCGCGCCGCCAAGGCCGATATGAGCAGGCGCTCCAGCACTTCGCGAACTCCGTCGAAGAGTATAAGAAGCGGAATCCCCAGCATCGCAATCTGGCCCGAGCCTTGGCCAACATCGCCCTAGTGAAGCGCTTGATTGGAGTCCACCTGGGAAAGAAGATCGATCGAGAAGCAGCCCGGCGTTGGAAGACCACGAGCGGCGCCATTCGACCGGCGCCTCCCCCAAAAGTGCGCGAGAGGGCGCAGTTAGAGAAGCTGCGGGCCGAGGCGCTGGCCCATCTGGATCAGGCGGAGGGGATCTACGCGCGCTACGACGACCATCGCGGCCTCGGGACGGTGCATGTGGATCGCGGATTGCTCAATTTGGACAGTGGCGACTTGGACGCCGCAGCGGCCGAGGGGACGGCCGCCTATCGCCTGGGGGAAGACAAGAAGGACTTCATCCTGGAGGCCCGTGCCCGTATCCTGCAATCGAGGGTAGAGAATGGCAGGTTCGAGGAGCAGGTGGAGGAGAAATCGGAATTGAGCCAGCGTGCCCAGGTAGCGCTGGATTTCGCACACGAAGCTGTGGAGTTGGCCAAACACACCCAGAACCGGCGGTTGCTGGCGCGGGCGCACATCGCGCAAGGGTTCGTCCTGGCCAATGATTTTTTCAGCGATCCTCAAGCTGCGGGCGAATGTTGCGACCGGGCAAGTGCGCTGCTCAAGCCAGAAGGCCAGGACTATGTATGGGAGGACCTTCAACTGCTGCGAAGGAAGCTCCTCAAGACGGGAAGCACCGACGCCGTGCTCCGTCAATGGTCGCAGGGGATCGTGGGCGATAAGACATTCCAACAGATCAGCGAGGAGTTTGCAGCCATTGTGATACCTAAAGTGTGGAAGCGGGAGGGGCGCAAGATCTCGCGCGTGGCGGCACGATTGTCCATTTCGCCGAAAAAGGTGCGCCGCATTCTCTCTCACACGGGGGTGATCGGAGAGCGTTTATCGCGCTGAGCCGCACACGTGGCCACGGTGGCCACGCTAAGGCGATGTTTGAGTGGTGGAGCATCGACACCGAATTCCGGCCTCTTGGCGGAGATTTCACTTGACAAAAGCTGAACCGAAGGGCAGACTGCTCTTACCCGCCGAGACCTCGCCGCTCTGAGGAGTGTTGCCTAGATCATCAACAAATCCAGCGACCCCATTGTCTTTGGAAAGGAAAGGGTACCCAAATGGCGATAGGCACGGTTCTGAAACCTGACACTGACGAACTTCTCGTCGACTCCCAAGGGGAAGCGCCTCCTTTTAACTTCGCAGCCGAGGAATTCGATATCATCGGTTTTAGACTCTGGCGGCGCGTAAGCGATCTCGGCGCGGTTGCCGACGATTGCGGGTGCTGCAAGGGAGAAGCACAACAATGCCACACCGCTTGCCGCTAGGCATGAGTTCGAGTCGGAGTAGAAAAGCAATTCGAGCTAGCGTGGACATGGCTCCTCCCTCTCCCGGAGACGACAAGCGTGCGGCCGTTAGCCAGCCGGCGTATCCCCGTGATCAGCGCGCTCGAAGCTTGTCGAGGGGCGGGACCGCGGCAGTTCCCAGCCGTTCTTTGTCCGCGGTCGACGCCGCCTTTCTTTACCTTGAGCGCAGCGAAATCCCTTTAGCTATAGCGTGCGTCACGATCTTTGACGGCCCCATACCCTTTGACCAGTTCGTCGCGAAGGTTGCCTCCAAACTAGCCCAGGTTCCTCGTTACCAACAGGTAGTGGTGATGCCGTCACTGAACATGGACTTGCCCACCTGGGAAGACGATCGGCACTTCGACATCCACCGCCACGTTTTCCGAGTGGTCCTTGACCCTCCTGGAGGGGAGGCGCAACTCGAGGCCTTAGCCGGGCGCATTTTCAGCCAGATCCTCGATCGCAACAAACCGTTGTGGGAAATCTACGTCGTGGATGGCCTCAAGGACAAACGCAACGCATTGATTTGGCGATTGCATCATGCGTTGGCCGACGGCATCTCTGCAAACCGGCTGCTGGAACTATTCTTAGATACGACGCCTGAAGGCTCCCCTGCACCTACCACACCGCGCCTGGGGCGGCAGGTGGCAGCGGATTCCACCCCAAAGGGCGGACTCGCCGCCGCCGTCCACACCGCAGTCGATGGCCTGATCTCAACCGAAAGAAGTCTGCTGGGTTTCGCTCAGGCTCTTGTGGGCGATCCGAAGCGAAATGGGTCCACGAACCTCTTCCGTTTACTGCCGGAACTGCTGATGTCGGTCGAGAGGCTCCCCTTCAATAAACCCTGCGGGAAACGCCGGAAGTTCTGCTGGGCGGAGTTTGATATGGCCGACGTCAAGGCCATACGCGAAGCCGTCGGCGGGAGGGTCAACGATGTTATCCTGGCTGTGTTGACCCGCGCGCTGGCGCGCTATGTGAAATTGCACGGGCAGAGCACGGTCAACCGGTTTGTGCGCATCGTGTGTCCGGTCAACTTGCGCAAGCCCGGGCAGGAGGAGAGTTTGGGCAATCAGATCTCGTTCATGCCTGTGGCTCTGCCGATGGGAGTGCGGGACCCCGTTGAATCGCTACGAGCCGTGGCGGCCAGAACGGAAACTATGAAAAGTTCCGGGGCTGCCACTCTACTAGGGCTTGTGGCGGCCGGCATTGCCAAGGCGCCGCCTCCCCTGCAGGCGCTCTTCTGGTGGGGACTTCCCGAGGTTATCTTTCCCGTGCCGATTCTCAACATGATCTGCACCAATGTGCCCGGCCCGTCCGTGCCTCTTTATGCGCTGGGGCGACGGATGATTGCCGCCTATCCGCAGGTGCCCACAGGCTACGAATTAGGCGTCAACGTCGCTGTGGCGAGTTACGACGGAAAGCTCTTTTTCGGCCTTATCGCGGATGCTCAGGTGGCCTCCGACGTGAATCGTTTGCGTGACTTCTTGTATGTTTCTTTTCAGGAACTGAAGCGGGCCGCGCGAAAATTAGGGACGGTTCGCGCACCGGCCCTGCCGGAAAGCCCACGCCAGCTAAAAAGAGAAGTGCCCAAGCCAAGACGCCTGGCGCGCCCCAAGCCAACCAAGCCGACTGAACCCACGCCGCCAGAACCTGAGATGGGAAGCACTGCGCCAACGACCCCTGCGGCGGTGCCAGCAGCAGAAGACACGAGTGCGGCTTGATCGCCGCGCACCGGTCCAGCGCACGATCCACCCTCTGAGGAGTTTTCATAGGCCTTTGGCCCACCAGAGGGAATGAAAACTACCGTTGTCGTCCCCGCGAAAGTGGGGACCCATTGTCCCTCGAATGGACTCCCGCTTGCGCGGGAATGACGTGATTTTAGCGAGAGGCGTCAACGCCTAGTGGTGATGGAAGCAGAAACATGACAGAGAAAATCGCAAACCTCAGTGAAGAACGGATTGCCTACTTGGAAGGCCTGGTCGGTCAAGCGCGGGCCGCGGCAGCCGTATTTACGCAATACACTCAAGCGGACGTGGATCGCATTGTCAAAGCGATGGTGATTGCGGGGATGGAACAGGCTCAACGCCTGGCCCGCCTGGCGTTCGAGGAAACCAAGATCGGCGTGCTGGAAGACAAGGCCATTAAGAACATGGTGGCCACGGAATTTGTTTACAACTATATCAAAGACAAACCTACTGTCGGGACGATTCGCGAGTTTCCAGAACGAGGTATCTCGGAGGTGGCTGAGCCTATCGGGGTTATCTTCTCGCTTACACCGGTTACGAACCCCACCGCAACCGTCCTCTTTAAATGCATCATCGCGATCAAGACCCGGAACGCGGCGGTGTTCAGTCCTCACCCGAAAGCCTGGCGCTGCTGCTACGAGGCTGTAAAGATCATGTATGAGACGGCGCTGAAACACGGGGCGCCAGAGGGCGTTTTCACTTGCATCGAAGCCCCGACGCTGGCAGATAACGCTTACGTCATGCACCACAAAGATGTCAGCCTGATTGACGCCACCGGCGGGCAGAACGTTGTCAAGGCCGCCTACAGTTCCGGCAAACCGGCCCTGGGCGTCGGGCCGGGCAATACGCCGGTATATTTGGAGAAGACCGCGGATCTGGGCATGGCGGTAGTGGATATCATCACTTCCAAGACGTTTGATAACGGGACGATTTGCGCATCGGAGCAGACCGTAGTGATCGATGATGAGATTTATGATCTCGTAATTAAGAAGTTCGCTGAGCTGGGCGCGCACATCTGCAATGAGCAAGAGACGGCGCTTCTCGGTCGCACGGTGATCGATCCCGCAACGGGATTCATGCGGCCTATGGCCGTGGGGCAGAAAGCCTCCGATATTGCCCGCTTCATCGGGCTTGCGGTAGAGCCCAACACTAAACTCCTGATTGCTCCTATCCAAGGCGTAGGTCCCGCACATCCCCTCTCGGTGGAGAAACTCTTTCCAGTCCTCTCGGTCTATCGGGCGAAATCTGTGGACGAGGCGCTCAAGGTATGCGTCGACGTCAATCACGCCGGCGGGATCGGACACACGGCGGTGGTGTTTTCCCGCAATGACGAGATCATCCGGAAGTTCAGCCAGGTGATCAACGCCGGGCGGATAATTGTGAATTCGCCGGGATCCATCGGAGCGATCGGCGGTGTTTATAATGACATGGTGCCCACCGTTTCATTCGGATGTGGGACCGGCGGCGGCAACAGCACGATGGATAACGTCAGTGTGTATAATTACCTTAATATTAAACGTGTTGCCCGAAGGACCCAAGCGCCTATGTGGTTCCGCGTACCCAATCAGATTCACTTCAATATGAACGCGGTGGAATGTTTGCGTCAATTCCCGTCGCGCTCGACCATTATCGTGACCAATCCGGTTTTGGAACAAATCGGCCACGTCGACATTGTGCGGCGGAATCTTCCGCTGCAAACCCCCGTCCATGTGACCGTCATCCCCGAGGCGGAACCGGAAGTCAAAACCGTCATGCAAGGGCTGGAGGCGCTCAATTTCTACGAGGCGGACCAGATCATCGCACTGGGCGGCGGGTCCGTGATCGATGCGGCAAAGATCATGAAACTCAAGTACGAATCGCCGCAGGCTGATTTGGAGGAACTGGGCGCGCCGTTTCTGGATATACGCAAACGCGTGGCCCAATACCCCACCGAAAAAACCAAGCGGGCGCGGTTGATCGCCATCTCGACAACCAGCGGAACGGGGAGTGAGGTCACCCCATTCGCCGTCTTGTTTGACAAAGAGCGCGGGCGCAAGGTGACGCTTGCCGACTATTCGCTGAGTCCGGATGTGGCGATCGTCGATCCGCAGTTTGTCATGTCGATGCCGAAGGCCCTCACGGCCGACACCGGCATCGATTGTTTGACTCACGCATTGGAAGCCGGAGTTTCGGTATATGCGTCGGCTTACACCGACGCCAATGCCATGCAGGCCATTCGACTGGTGTTCAGGTACCTGCCTATCGCTTATGAGCATCCGGACGATGAAGAGGCGCGCACCATGATGCACAATGCCGCCTGCATCGCGGGGCTTGCATTTTCCAACGCCTCGGTGGGCGTATGTCACGCCCTGGCCCATGCTTTCGGCGCGCGGTTTGGCATCGCGCACGGCCGCGCCAATGCGCTTATGCTGCCGCATGTCATCGCCTATAATGCTTCGGTGCCCGCCAAGTTTATGCCCTCACCACACCAGCGGGCCTACAATGCGCACAAGAAATACGCTACGGTTGCAGACCTGCTGGGCCTGGGCGGGAATACGATTGATGAGAAGGTGAAAAACCTATTGGCGGCGACGGAACAGTTGCTCGATCGATTGGAGATTCCGCGTTCGATTGCCGCTCTGGGGATCTCGAAAGAGGCTTTCGAGCAGGCGGTGCCTGACTTGACCATGATGGCCTTTGATGACCCTTCATGGCGCCCAACCAACCCTCGCATGCCGCTCCTCAGCGAGTTGTCTGAACTGCTTTGGAGCGCTTATCAGGGCCGGAGCCAGGCAAAGGCGGTTGAGGCTGCCTGACGAACCTGAATGGAAGGTTGCTCGTATGGCAAGCGAAGGTGTTCGGATGTCGGTTGAGGGAGAGCGTGCCGCCCATACCTTGCAGGAGGCACGGAAGACGCTCGAAAGCGCGCAGGGCGAAGTTGTATTGGATTTCTCCTCCGTGCAACGAATCGATTCCGGCGCGCTCCGCGCCTTGGATGAATTGGCGGCAACTGCTTCGGGCAAAGGGATACAGCTGGTTCTGAATAATGTGAGCGTGGATATTTATAAAGTGCTTAAGCTGATGGGGCTGACTTCGCGCTTGTCCTTCCGAGCCTGAGTTGACACGCCTCGCCAGTGAGATGGTCCAAATCAAGGTGGTTAACGGCAACGGGTTCCCCGTGCCGTGGCTCGGCGTGGTGGCGAACGCAACGGGACCCGGAAGCGTCCGTATCGATGGCGACCGATATAGGCGCGACGCTTGGGGGCATCTGCTTAACGCCCATTATCTGTATCCGATGTTCCAGGCTAAATTTTCTGGAGACCCGGCCGGCGGGCTGGTTCCCCTGGAAGGCAACATGCTGTCGAAACCGCGTCTGTTCGCTTACTTGAATCGGAAATCGCCGCCACCGCTGCAGTGAACCACACTCAGGCTCGCAATCGAACAAGTCAAAGAATCTCAACTTGGAAAAGTCATCGCCGGCCGGTTGCCCATTAGCGTTAACCTAATGGCTCCGCTGGCGGCAACATAGGTCTGAATGACCGCTTCCAGAGGCCCGGAGGGCCGGCAGAGAGTAGCCCACGGCGTAAGAAGCTGTGAAAAAATCGAGGCCTGTCATCCTGAGCGAAGCGAAGGATCCCGGCAGTTTCTTATGTTTCAGCGAATTACGAACAACTGCAGAGATCCTTCGCTGCGCTCAGGATGACACGTTCCGAATTTCTTCACAGCTTCTCACGCCGTGGGCTACTTCCTGCCGCCGCTCCGCGGCTTTCATAGGCCTCGCACCCTTAGGTTAACGCCTATGGGCCGGCTGCCTGGGGCGGGAGGCATGGGCGGCAAGGCCAGCTCTGTAGCTAACACAGTCCGAACAAATCGCCCGGTCTGTTTCCACCAGCCGTGGAAGTCTTGCCCGTGGGCGCAACGAACGTGCAACCGGAGCCAAGGTTCGAGGCTTTCTGCTGGCTGCCCACCGAGCGCCGCTTGCTCAAGGCACCCTTCCGTTGATCCAAATCGACGGAGGGGCAGGATGGGCGGGAGTACGCTCACGGATCGGGTGTCGAGCCGAAGGCCTGCGCGCAGCGCTTTTAGGGCGCTCTCCTTCGCGCTCCAAAGCAGTGCCAAGAGCCGAGAGCGGTCACCTTCAGGATTCCGCGCCACCAGTTCTTGCTCTTCGACGGTAAAGTAATCGCGCAGAAAGGCGTCGCTTCGAGCCTCGATCATTTCCAGATCACATCCCAAGGCCCCACCTTCCAAGGCAACGGCACAGACGGCTATACCTTCGCGGTGGCTGAGGGAGATAGTAGCCGGCGCCGGCTGGTTGTCAAAAAAGACCTCGGGCGCACCGGAAGGGGCGGGGCGCAGCTCTATTTCGGCAAGCGAGAGATGATCATCAGGCAGACAAAGGCAGGCGGCCAAGGCGTGTTTGGCTGTCCAGCGGCCGAGTTGCCAGTCGGCTCGACGCTTGGCGAAGCGCATGTTGTCGAGTTGGGCCAATTCTCTCGGGCTGAGCCAATCGCTTTCGACCGGCACGTCCTCTTCGGTTTGCTCCAGCCAGTAAACTTGCATCGAGAAACCGCATGTAAACCTGCCGTGGCTTTACGCCACCGGCTTGGCAGGCCGTGAAGGGATAACAGCGACATTGGCAACGCTGTCTGGTGGTGAATCAGTCCCGCAAATCGGACTCGGTTTCCGCAGGGAGGCTCCGACTTGAAGCCAGTAGGGCACACCGCCCCCTGCGTGTGCGGCGATCGACCGTTCGGTATCGCCGCTCGCGGCTGTTAAGGGTTGGGCGTGCGGTTGTATGTCTCGCTGCTGCACGCTCGCAATCCCACGTTCAAGCGCATTAATAAGGTAGGGGCGGAGGTCGCGAGGGGCAATGATGCGATTGAGCGAGCCCACCCGGAGTGCACGTTCGACGCAGTGCACGCTGTCAAACTCGGCAGCCAATTCGCCCAGTTTCTCGGAGTGAACTCGCTTGAAGAGTTCATTCCATTCGACGCGCAGGCGGCTCTTTTCTGTGCTGTCCGCTTTTGCCATCCTTTGGCTCAGCTCTTGCAGGCGTGAGTCTTTTGTCGTCCTGGTATCCACTTCGCGGGCAAACACCACAGCCGCCGCGGGCGCTCCGCCTATCACGGATGCGTAGGATCCTTCCAAAGCCACAACTTCGAGGTTTTCATTCAGGGCTCGCGAAAAAACCACATAAGCACCGCCGTGATATCGCGAGATCACGCAAAAGACCATTGGGCCTTTAAAGTTCACTACGGATCGGCCGATCTCCGCCCCGTACTCGAGTTGGAGCTTGCGCATCGACTCCGGCGACCCGTCAAACCCCGAGAGATTGGCAAGGACCACGACCGGTCGATTATTGCTGGCAGCGTTGATGGCGCGAGCCACCTTCTTAGAAGAGAGCGGGAAGAGCGTCCCGGCGCACCAGCGATCGGGCCCGTCGGCGGGGATAATTCCCAAGCGGGGCACCGGGCGCGATTCGATGCCAATGAGACAGACAGGGTAGCCGCTAAGATGAACGTCCCAGACCACCGCCGTCTCGGCGTCTCGCATTCCCGCCCAGCGTTCGAGAGGGGCAAGGTCCTGGTCTGCGACCGCCATCATCACCTTACGAATGTCAAAGGATTTCTTCCGCCCGGCATTCGTCTCATCCGAAAAAATCTCTCCTATTCGCGAAAAGCCTTCGCCGTGGCCGTTAGCGTTATTGTGAGGGCTGGCTTGGACGTCCCGGTTGACAGGATCGGTCGTCACCGCACGCCGCGGGAATCGCTCGCCCCGTGCAACGTAGGTGTGTTCGTAATGGCGCATGAGAATGTGACAAGCTTCATCGATGTCTCGCGCCCAGTACTGAGCCTGGCCGTTGAGACCCATAATGCGATCGTATCCGCCGATCCCCTGATTGTCCTCGGCCGAT
The DNA here is from genome assembly GCA_050010015.1 of Terriglobia bacterium. Classification (GTDB taxonomy): domain Bacteria; phylum Acidobacteriota; class Terriglobia; order UBA7540; family UBA7540; genus CAVROP01. The sequence continues at coordinate 17,070 of JBEKLY010000078.1, read as the reverse complement.
ACGCTGCCCGAGTAATCCAGGGCTTGCTTGCCGGTGAGCACCATGGCGGCTTTGGGCGTCATGACCAGAATTCCGCGCGTGTGCATTAGCATGGTAGCCTCGGCGTTCCAATACGGCTGGGCGCCGACGTTGATTCCGTTAATCAACAGATTCACCTCGCCACCGGCTTGCGTGAACTCGACCAGGCGACGGAGCACGCGGGCAATCCAATCCATGTTCTCGACGCCGCTGTCCATGGAGATCTTCGCACCTGCTGAAATAGGAAACCACTCCAGCGGCACGCCCATCTTTTCGGCCAGGTCCAGAGCGGCAAGGATTCGCTGGCATTCGGGTTCAGCAAGGGCGCCCAAGTCCTTGCTGGGATCTCCCAGGAGCAACACCCTCGTCATGCCCTCAGGATACTTGGCCGTAAAGTTGCGAATGACACCGGCGATGATGTTGGCTTTGTTCTGGCCGTAGGGGCGATTGACGGCAATCAGTCCACCGTCGGAGCCAAGATCGTACTCGATAAATTCACCAGGAGGAAATTCCGCTCGTGTGTCTTCAGCAGGCGGGGTGAGCATCTTGATGATCTCGTAAGGATAGACCAGCCCGCGCTGGCGCATGCGCACCACTTTCTGGTCGTACTCGCTGAGGGGTTTGAGCGGCTGGAGTGTTGTGGCGGGCCGGAAAGTCATGAGCAAACCCGCGCCCCCTGGGTTCGAGATACGAACCAGCATGTCACGCAACTCACCCGTTTTGGGATCGGGAATGCGTCCTCGAACCACCACTTGTTCCAGACCCAGACCTTCGGCCTCCGGGGCCAGCTTGTTCACAATATCGTGCAACTCCTCGGGCTTGAGCGTAAGCGGAGGCCACGCATAAAGAAGAATCCGATTCCAGTAAAGGCGCTCAGAGAAAGGACGCCGCGACTGGAACAGCCGGATCTCCGCCTGAGTCTCCGCCAACATGCGTTCCAGGTAGGGCAGTTGAACGATGCGGCCTGACTCGTCTCGCACTGGAGTCAGATCGCGGACTTCTGCGCAAGCGAACAGTCGTTCATCTTTCGGATTGTCGTGAGCGACGGCGTGAAAGAGGTAGACATCTTCCACCGAAGGCAGCCGTTCAATTCGAAAGTTGTTAAGTCGCCACAGATTTAGCCGTTTGCCCATCATGGGGTGGAGCCCGCGGAAGAACTTCTCTTCTTCATACCCATTCTCGCCCGGGCGGTAGGTGAAATGCTGCGCGCCGGCCATGCCGAGGCCGCTGCCGGGGCCGGCAACGACCGCCACGATGCGACGTACTGAGCGCGGAATACCGGCTTGGTTGAGCGTGGAGCGGACTTCCTTCTCCATCGTCTCTGCATCGCCTTGAATGCCGGTGCGCCACAGATAGAAATCGATTACGATGTCATGCTCCGCCGGTGCGCCTTTAATCCAAGGTAACATCGCCCGCGCCGCTTCCAAGAGGCCGGAAATCTCGGAGTAGGCAGCGTAGAGGTGTACTCGCTGGCCCTTCTCGTCGTAATCCGCCGAGACGCAGCAGTATCCGTTCTGCGCCAGCGAGCCAAAATTGCAGAGCGACCGAATGCGGTAATAGCGCCGTGTTAAAACCTCCAACAACAAAACTCGCAGGACTGGGTCCGCGCCCGCCAACCGGCCGCAAAGCAGATTCACCAGCGATTGCGGGCACTCGACCAGCTCTTGAATTCTCTCGTGGCGGTCCGCAGCTTCCGGATCGGCGGCGAGATGAGCCAGATGATCTTTCGCCTTGGCGTAGATCTCGTTCCGCGCCTGGTCAAACAACGGCTGGTCGAAGTACCTGTAACGCAGTTCCCGGGCCATGTCGCTGACCGCGGGGAACTGCCCACGGGTCACGGAGATCATCCGGTCGAGGAGAGTTCGAAAGGGTTCGTCGGCGCCAAGCTGAGGCCCCAGCGATTCGCTGCGCGCCATGCGCCGTTCGAGCACAGCCAGGATCGGCGTTACCTGCTGTCCCGCGCGTTGGTGCGATTTATAGATCCACAATAAACTCTCTTCCAACGCGGGCGAGCGATCTAGTGTCTCGACGCCGTAATGAGCCAGGGCGCGCTCGAGCTCGCGCAAAAAGGCCGGAGGGAGACCCTCACCCTGTGTCTCCAACATGCGCAGGTAGGAAAAGAGGTGAACCTCAGCGCTCGGCGCTTCCCCGCCTGTCGAGTCGTCCACCTCCGGTTGGCGCTGGAATAGCGAGCGTATATCTACGAAAATGTTGAGAATCTCGTCCTCGAGCTGTCTGATTTCGCCGCCCTCGCAAGGCGCTTCACAGGATTGGCTCCATTCGGCGAGCAACTTCGCGGTACGCTTCGGATCGACATCAAAGCCCAGCACGAGTTGCCGGAGTTCTGTCAGTATTTTCCGGCAAGGAGAGAGGGCTTCCTCCCCGGCCCTGTCCGGGGCGAGCGATGCGCCAAGGACGACTCGCTCCTTGGCTGCCGTTGCCTGATCGCCCGCGGCGGGGTCGATCTGCAGGAGCGGGGCTCCGGCGTCCACCTGCACATTGGTTATCGTCATTATCTGGCGGACTTTTCCTGAAAATGGGGCCACCACTTGCATCTCCATCTTCATGGCCTCGAGCACTGCCAGGCGATCGCCGGCCGAAACCGTATCGCCCGGCTTCACCGCAACAGATACGACAACCGCCGGCGCCGGCGCCCGCACCATTCCCCCTTCATCGCGATCGACCCGGTGCGAGACGCCATCCACTTCGATCCGATAGTTGTGTCCCTGAACAATCGAGACGACGTGGAAACGTTGCCCGAGGCTCGAAAGCCAATACTCGAACGGACCCAAGCGATCGACGTGGACATCGATTCGCGCGCCGTCTGACTCCACACGGTATTGCCGTGGGCCGAGCCGATAAACTACCAAGGTATAGGAATGCCCGCGATAGCGAAGTTCGACGGTTCGGCTTACTTCGCTCCGAACGTGCGGCCGCCCTCGCCAGGCCGAGGCGTAGAATTGCGTCTGTTCCAACGCCAACTCGGCGTCGTAGGCTTCGATTGCGGCCTGCACTAAAGCCACGTCGGCATAACGCCGGGAGACATGGTTGCCGTTGGCCGCAAGGCGGTCCAGCCATCCGATATCAACTGCCCCGCTACGCACCTCCTCGCGGCCTAGCAATTCCAACAGAAACGCCTTATTGCTGGCGCCGCCCTTGATCACCACCACGCACTCCTCGAGAGCCCGCCGAAGCCGGGAGAGCGCTTCGTCCCGGTTTTGACCGAAGGCGATGATCTTGGCGATCATGGAATCGAATTCCGCCGGAACCGTATCGCCCACTGCAACACCGGTGTCGATGCGCAACCCCGGACCTGTGGGAGTCCTGAACCGCTCAATGACGCCCGGCGCCGGGGCAAAGCCGTTGTCGGGATCTTCGGCGTTGAGCCTCACCTCGATGGCGTGGCCCCTGGGGCGTGGCGACTCTGCTTCGAGACGCCCGCCGCGGGCGACGTGGATTTGAAGCTTGACCAGATCGAGCCCCGTAGTGCATTCGGTTACGGGGTGTTCCACCTGCAACCGGGTGTTCATTTCCATGAACGAGAAGCGTTGGCTTTCCGGTTCGTACAGGAACTCCACGGTGCCGGCGTTGTGGTAGCCCGCCGCTTGACTCAAGCGCACCGCGGCTTGGCGCACCTCCCGATCCTGGGCGGGAGAGAGCGCCGGAGAGGGCGCTTCCTCGAGGATCTTCTGGTGGCGGCGTTGAATGGAGCAGTCGCGCACGCCAGCGGCCCAGGTTGTCCCGTAGTGGTCGGCGATGATTTGGACTTCCACGTGACGCGCGCCCGCGATCAGTCCCTCCAGGAAAACGGTCGGGTCCCCGAAAGCCTTAAACGCCTCCGTGCGCGCACCCTCGAAGGCTTTCGCGAGTTCGGCCGCCGAATTCACCCGGCGTATTCCACGACCGCCCCCTCCGGCCGTCGCCTTAACCAGCAGCGGAAATCCGAGGAGCTGGGCGTGCAGGCACGCATCGTCGAGCGTTTCCACCGGGCCGCCGCTCCATGGCGCCACCGGTACGTGCGCCTGCTCGGCCAGAGCCTTCGAGGTGATTTTATCGCCCAGAAGGCGCATCACGTCACCGTCCGGGCCGATGAAGACGATGTTGAGGTCACGGCAGAGGTCCGCGAAGTCGGCATGTTCAGCGACAAAGCCCCACCCCACCCAGACTGCGTCCGCGCGTGCTTTGGCCAAGGCCCTTCCCAGCCGGTCGTAATCAACGTACGAGCTTCGAGATTGTTGGGTCTTTGCGTCGAAAGTTTGGGCGGGGCCGAGAAGCACCGCTTCATCCGCCTCCCGGACGAACATGGCATGGCGATCAGGCTCAGTGAAGAGTCCGATGGTGCGCAATGACGTGCCGTACTCTTGATTGAACTCGCGGGCCGCGTGAATGAAGCGCATGGCGGGTTCGCCGCGGTTCACGATCGCAACGCGTTGAAATTCATATCGCAAGTCCGCCTCCCAGCTCGTCAGAACGCGTGAAAAAGTCGAAATCTGCCGTTCGAACCCCCTCACCCGTCCGTCGGCTGACGGACACCCTCTCCCCCAAAGTGGCGAGGGGCCGCAATCCGCCATTCTTCCCCTTCGCCCGCGTCATCCCACGGTTTCGAGGGCCTTCAACGATTCAGCATCGACGATGTTCGAGAACCCCACCGTCTGGTAGCCAGCCAGGCTTACGTACCGGTTTCCACTTGTGTCCACAACTTCCGCATCGAAGCTTCCGTGATCTGGATTGGGAGTAACCACGGCGTAGAACCCGCCGTCGGCCAGTTCCGGTTCTGGCCGCACAGAGACCTGATGAACGCGTTGGGGGAGGCCCATCCGCCCTTGCTCACTCATTTCCCAGAGTCCGGCAGTTTGGAAGCACAATTCGATCAGCCGTGGCGCAACCAGCGTCGACCGCTCGGGCGGTTCGTGGTGATCAGGCAAACTCCTGGCCATCTGGCCGATGATTCGATCTCCATCCCGCCAGGCACGCTCCAGAACCTGGTAAGCAGGCCCGTGGAAGTAAACGCGATAGATGTCGGCGGCTTCCATCAGGGATCTGGTCGGCGCTTCCGGCGGCGGGGCGGTCATCCCCATCGATCGGGGATCTTTAGTTAATCGAACGCGGCCCGTGAAGTGAGTGGTGATATGTGGTTCCAACTCATTGGGGAGCGGCCGGCTGCCGGTCAATCGGCAATCCGCCAGCAGGCACTCACCTTGCGGGTAAAATACAGCCTGGATCGTCAGCGTGCGCGGCTCGTTCCGGTAGAACTTAAATGGGGCGAGAAAGTTTACGTCTTCAACTGCTTCGACATGCCAGCCCGGAAGCATCCACAGGGCGGCTTCGGCGAATGCTTCGATGCCCATCACACCGGGCAGGACGGGTTTGCCCTCAATTTGATGATCCCGCAAGAATGGCTGAATCTTGGGGTCCAGCGTTGTCTCAATGGTCAGGCCCTCATGAAGGCTCATGCTTGCGATCTTGCCGATCATCGGCCCCTGCGTGTCCTTGACGTTCGCGCCTTGTGGGCGTTCCCGGCGCAGCGGGGCCGCCTCCAGGCCAGCACCGGCTTCGGCTGGGGTTGTAGCCAAACCGCCGGTTGAATCCCATTCCTTCATCAGTATCCCGAGACGCTGGGCGATGACAATCTCACCCCGCGTCCCTCCCGCGGTCAATTCACGGCGGATCAGAGGTATTCCTGCCTCCGGCGGCAGCATGTCGATACCCGCCAGTTCCATCATTTTGGGGATGGAGCCGCGTGTGGCCATGCCGATTCCGCCCCACGCCGTCCAGTCGATCGCGATGGCGCGCGTGGCTGGCCGGGTAGTACGAAAACTCGAAGCAATCTTGCACAGTAGGTCGTTGGCGGCGCTGTAATCTGCCTGCCCCCGGTTGCCGAATCGCCCGGCAATTGAACTGAAAGCTACCGTTGCCCCGAGACGCATGTCACCGATCGCATTCAAGAGATTGAACCAACCATCACTTTTAACGTCAAAGACCAAATCGAATTCACTCGCGTCTTTTTCGGGCAGTAAGTGGCTGCGCTCAACGCCGGCAGCGTGGAGCAGAACGTCGATGTGCCCGCTCCGCTCGCGCACTTGGTCGATAACTTTCGCCACGGCGCCCGCATCCATAAGGTTGACACTGAAGTAATGCGCCGATCCGCCGGCCGCTGTGACCGCATCGATGGCGCTCTGGGCGGCCACAGCGCGCTCGATGGCCGCGAGCTGCTTTTCAACCAGCGCCGGTGTGGCTCGCTCGCCGCGCGCTTGGATTCGTGCGAAAAGGTCGCGCTTGAGTCCATCCCTGTCGCTCACGAAGCGCTTCAAGTCAGAATTATTCGGGTCGGGCTCGGGCGCCATGTCGAGCAGGTAGAACGTTCCGCCGGACGCGGCTGCCAAATCCGCAGTGATCGCTGAAACGATGCTGCCAGCCGCACCAGTGATCAGGAACACGCTGTCCTTGTCCAGAACCATGCCGGGCTGGCCATCGGCGGCAGGCTGCTCTTCGAGCCCCACGGTCCATCGCTGCCCAAGCTTGTGACCGATTTCTATTGCGCCAGGGTCGCGGAGGGTTTCTTCGATGAGGATTTCGGCCAGTTCGGATGCCGTGCCGGATGGCTCGAAATCGACTGCCTTGACTAAGGCATCCATTCGTTCCCATTTGTAGGTTTTGGTGAAACCCACGACCGCGCCACCCAGGGGGACCGCCGCTCCTGCTTGGTCGTAGCCGTGTTGTCCACCTAGCCCTGTCGCTGATATGAGGAAGGTGTCCGGCGCCGCAATCTGGTCATACAAGAGGCGCATAGTGGCGTAGAGGGACTTTACTCGGAGTCCGAGTGCCGCGCGCCAGGCGGCCAGGTCCATGACGCTGTGGCCTTGTTCGCTGTCGAGCGCGGGCAGCCAGTAAACTCCGTGTACCGGTCCGGCGGAAAGCCACGTTTTGAGGCGCTCGGTGAGCACATTCGCATCCTGCTCATCCCCGAACTGGAGAACTTCTACGCCCATCATCTGTAGCCGCTGCGCCAGCGCTTCTCCCACTCCGATATTGTCCGGCTTAATGATCACCCGCCGGCCCGGGCCGAGAGCTACTCCCGTGGGCTTGCACATTGCAAGCGGCGGGCGCAAGTTGGGTATGGGCACCCGGCGAGGAATGCTGTTTGCCGCGTCCAAACTAGCGAGAACTGGGCGAGGAACACCCTGACTCTCTTCAGGGTGAGGGGCTTCGGCTGCGGAGGACATATGTTCGCCGGCGGGTGCAGGAGCACCTGCCAGGTTTGGCTGCCGTTCTTTCGCGAACCTGATCACGTGAGCCAAGGTAGGGAACTCGCGTAACTTCAGATTTTCGTCACGCGGAATGTTAAATGCGGCTCGCACTGAAGCGAACATCTCCGCTTGCTTGACGGTGTCAATGCCCAGGTCCGCTTCGAGATCCAAGTCCAAATCCAACATTTCCTGGGGATAGCCAGTCTTCTCAGCCGCAATCGCCAGAATTCGTTCCCTCACCGAATCGCCAGAGCCATTAGTGGGGGTAACCGGCGGTCCCGCCGGGTGAACGCTGTATGGGCCGGCGGCATCACTCTTCCGAGGCGTCTGCGTCTTCAACTGCTGGGGAGGCTGTAGAATCGCCCCGATGGGCTCGCCTGTGGGGCGATCGCCGCTCGGTCGAGCAAGATCGGGCCGCCGATCATACACGAAACGGATGATGTGAGACAAGGTGGGGAAATCGCGCAGCTTAAGATTCTCGTCGCGCGGAATATTGTAAGTCTCGCGGATGGCTGCGAACATTTCTGCCTGCTTGACAGTGTCCACGCCAAGGTCGGCCTCGAGGTCCAAGTCTAGATCCAGCATATCTTTTGGATAGCCGGTCTTCTCTACGACCAGTTCCAAGATTCGCTGCTTCACCGCATCTCCGTCTTGTTCGTCTGTGGTCGCGGTGGTCTGTCGTTCGGGCAGCGCGGACTTGCTTTCCAAGACCTGCGGAATTGCCGAGGATGGCGAGACCTTGCTCTCCGGCGTCTCCGGTTGCCGAGTTCCGCTCGGCCCTCGAAGATCGGGCCGCCGCTCGTGCACGAATCGGATCACATGAGCCAGGGTAGGGAAGTCACGTAACTTGATTTGGTCGTCACGCGCAATCCCATAAGCTTCACGAACCGAGGCGAAAACCTCCGCCTGCTTCACGGTGTCGACGCCCAAATCTGCTTCAAGATCCAAATCCAAATCGAGCATGTCCGGCGGGTAACCGGTCTTCTCGGATACCAGGGCCAAAATCTTTGCTCTTACTGGATCCGCTTCGGGTGTTGGCGAGGGCAATACGGGTGTCAGGCCGACGGGACCAGCGTCACGACTCAGCGTGGCTGGTCTCGGAGGTTGGAGGAGGGGCGCGGGAACGGCGCCTGGGACCTCCACCTCCACCTTTAGTGTATTGCCCCCGCCAATCTGCGCAGGTGGGACAACTTCGGTTCGGGATATCGATTGCGGCGGCGCCGGGTGTTCGGGGATCGGGACGGCCGCCGTATGGTTTTCGTGGTTAGCTTCGGCAACCCGCGCTATGGGACCTTGATCTCGCACGCGCAGCGTTCGATGAACCACTTCCAGTTCCGCAGCCGGGTAGCCTGCGATTCGGCTTAACCAAGCCTTCCAGGCGGCTGGATCGACAATGCGATTAGTGTAGCCCAGAGCGTTCGGGCTGGGGCGAGTGCCGTCTTTCGTCCTTACCCAACGCAACAGCGTCATGCTGATCTGTGAGCCGAACCCAGCGCCCAGCCGCAGTGCGTAATCGACGGGATAAATGCCGCCTTTCGATAAATTCAGCGCGCCCAGCTCAGGGTCAACTTCCTTGAAGTTGGCCACCGGCGGCACGCAGCCGGTTTCAAGCGCTTTCACTGCCACCACATCTTCCACACCCGCACCCATCGCGTGGCCGGTGAAGCCCTTGGTGTTGGCGATAACGATGCTGTCAGCCGCGGCGCCGAAAACGCGGCGCAACGCGTTGACCTCGGCGGAGGCGCTGCCGCCCCGCGCCGGCGTATAGGTTTCGTGCGAAACGAATACCATCTGGGGCGCCATCTGGTGACGCGCAATGCCCCTCGTTGCTTCGGCGCCCGCCACCAGGTCCTCCATCACCTGGCTGATGTGCTGGAGGTCAAGACGCGTGCGGTGGAAGGCGCTATTCAATGTCTTCGTGCCCAAAATCTCACAAATGGGCCGGATGCCCCGTTCCCGCGCGGCCTCCTCGCTCTCCACCACTACGGCCGCGGCGCCCATTCCGATAATCATGCCGTTCCGGCGGCGGTCAAAGGGGATTGCAGTATCTTCCACGATCTCGCCGGTAGCTGCTGCACCTGTGGATAGAAAGGCGGCGCCGAACCAGTCGAGGGTATTGTCGGAAGTGATATCGTCCGCGGAGATGACGATCACGCGACGGCACCGGCCCAGGCGGATCCAGTCCTCGGCCAACGCGATGCCTTGTGTCGTGCTCGCGCAGGCGGCGTTAACTTGCGTGTTGGGGCCGCGGGCTCCGATGAGTTCCGCGAATTGGGAATGTCCCATCGATATGATTTTGAAGAGGAAGTGCCGGTCAAAAAGAAACGGCTCCCTCTCGATGGCTGCGCGCAACTCACTCATGAGCCGGTCCATTTCCTGTCCTAGAAGAGCTTGGCCATTCGTGCCATTCACCCGGGCGCGCAAGCCTTCCAGCATGGCCAACTGCTCGCGGCGGGCACGATCCGCGTAGTAGCTCGACAACTCTTTTGTGTACGAGTCGATGCCCGGGTAGACGCAGGCAAGTATCACGCCGGTATCGTCGCGCAGGGCGTCTGGCAATCCCCACCGATCGGGTAACTTGGTACCTAGGCTCGTGTTTTTGTAGCGCATGACCAGCGGGATTCCGGCATCACGCATGGCGTCGATGCCCACCGCGATAGCCAGGCTCGCGGCACGATCGAAGGAGGCCGCACGGTCGGCAGGTATGCCGAACTCCTTTTCCAGATCGAAGGCCCCGCCGCGCCCCGCCAGCTTAACGACATCTCCCAGCTCATTGATGGACTTAAAGGCGGGCCCGCCTTCCCCATTCTTAACCAGCCGCGTGACGCGTTTGTCGAGCATGGCGCGACGGAAACGCATTGGGATCGCATCGATGAATTGGTCACCCCGCAGGATGCGGGCAACATTCGTATCATCGAAGATGCGCTCGGTTCCAGGCAAGCCTAAGGCCGCTCCGGTGATGGTTACGGGGAGGCTGGGCGCGGAACCGTTTTCGCCATGGTAAACCTTCCAGCCGCGCTCGAGGACCTCCGCGAACATATGGCCGAGCGCCGCGAAGCGTTCGCCGTTTACCGGAGAGGCGGGCAAGGGGCTGTTGCTTCCAGCGACAGACATTGGCTCAGGCATTGTCGAGCCTCCTCCCTGATTTACACGAGACGTGAGGGGTGGTTGAACGGAAGCATGGCTCCCGTGCCCACCATCTCTCAACCCCTCTGCCGCCAGAGAGGGGATTTGCGGTGTCGCTTCCGGGATGTCTCGCGGCGCAGGGGCAGGCGCCGAATCGACCACGCTCGCTGGGGCAGCGAGGGCGGTTTCCTCGCCTCCCCGTCCCAGTCCCGCGGCGTATAGGCCGCACAGCGCTTGGTTGAAGGCCGCAATATCGCCGACTTTCGGATGGTTGCAGAAAAGCGCTACCACATCCTCGCGGTCGCCGAGCACATCCTCAGCAAAGCCCTGCAGCGCCTTCTTCGGCCCCACTTCCACAAATATGCGCGCTCCCGCGTCGTAAAGCGTGCGCAGGCCCTTGACGAACTGCACGGGAGACGCTACTTGCCGGGCGAGAATGTCGACCATCTGGGGCACGGCGCCCGGACCGGTCGGGTAAAACTCACCGTTGACATTCGCTACGATAGGGATGCGAGGCGATTCAAGATGCAGGCGCTCCAGCACACGCCGTAGCGGCTCGCTGGCCGGCGCTACGATCGAGGTGTGGAAGGCGTGGCTGACAGGCAGAGCGACGGCATTATAGCCAACCGTCAGAAAAGCTTTCATAGCTTGCTCGACAGCCTTGCTGGCGCCCCCGATGACTGCCTGGATTTTGCTGTTGACGTTAGCCACGACTGCATAGCCGTCGATTGTTTTCAGGATTCGCTCAATTTCCCCTAACGGCGCAAAGACCGCCGCCATCCGCCCCTTGTCCTCGACCGCCACCTGAGTCATTCCGCGGCCGCGGGCGCTGACGGCCTCGAGCGCCTCTGCGAAGGGAAGTGCCCCCGAAGCAACCAGCGCTCCATACTCGCCCAGGCTGTGTCCCATCGTCATATCGGGCATGATGCCGTACGCGGCAAAGAGCCTCGTCATCGCCATATCGATCGTCAACACGACCGGCTGTGTAATTTCCGTCTGGCGCAAATCCTCTTCGCATTTCGCGATCGCGTTGGCATCGCTTTCGTCGATGAACACAAACTTGCTGAGCGGCTTGCCGAGCATTGGGGTCATGATTTCGTCCGCTTCGGCGAAAGTAGCGGCCACAATCGGTTCGGTGGCGCGCAACGTCCGCAGCATATTTACGTATTGCGACCCTTGGCCGGTATACAGGAACGCCACCTTGGGCGCCGGACCCGAACCCCGGAAGATTCCTTGTGCCCGCAGAGCCTTCCACATCGCGGGTTGGCCCGCCGCCAGAGCCTTGAGGGCTTTCGTGCACTTCTCCGCCAAGTCAGCGGCGTCGGCATAATCAATGGAAATACGTTCGGTGGCGCGCAGATCCGAGACGGCCGGGGCGGCCGGCGCCAAGGCTTGGCCTGCTTCGGCAGCCTTTTGAATTTGGCGCAGTCGTTCGGCCAGCCCCGGCCCGGAGGCGGCGCCGACGACCAACGCGCCGCGTAAAGGCGCTTTACACGGGACCGCAGATGCCACAGACGCACTTGCCTGTCGACCGTCATCTTTATGTTGAAGTGGCGAAGGCGAGAGTGCCTGAGACTGCGCGGCACCAGACGCCGTATCACTCGCCGCCATCAACCGCTTTCCGTTCCCATTCAGCCGATGAGGAATATACTCCTCGAGTACGACATGGAAGTTGGTTCCGCCAAAACCGAAGGCGCTCACTCCTGCGCGTCGCACTCCCTCGGCAGTCTGGGTCCAGGGTCTAAGTTCGGTATTGACGTGAAGGGGGGAGTGGGCAAAGTCAATATTGGGATTGGGGTGATCGCAGTTTAAGCTGGGCGGCAACACTTTGTCGCGAAGCGCCAGGGCGGTTTTCAACAATCCCGCGGCGCCGGCGGCTCCTTTAAGGTGCCCGAAGTTCGATTTTACGGAGCCCAGTGCCACTGAGGCGGTAGGAAGATTAAAACCGCTGAGCACGTCCACCATACTCTGCGCTTCAACCACGTCTCCCACGCTGGTCGATGTGCCATGGCCCTCAATCAGCGTCGCGGTGGCGGGCGACAGGCCGGCGTTGTTCCAGGCGCGCTCGATGCATAGCCTTTGGCCGACCGGGTTGGGCGCTGTGATACCTTTTCCCTTGCCGTCGCTTGATCCGCCCAGGCCGCGCACTACCGCGTAGATCTTGTCGCCGTCGCGCTCCGCATCGGCCAGCCGCTTGAGCAGAAATACGGCAGCGCCTTCACCCATCACGAAGCCATCGGCTCCCTCGGCATACGGGCGGGTGCCGCTGGCCGAGAGCGCGCCAATCTTGCAGAACTTAATGAAGGTAGAAGCGCCCATGTTGTGGTCAATACCGCCCGTGAGTGCCAAATCAAAGTCGTTCGAAACCAAACCCTCGACCGCCGCGTTGATCGCCGCCATGGCCGAGGCGCAGGCTGCGTCTGTGGTGTAATTGGGGCCGTTAAAGTTGAAGAGGTTCGCAATGCGGCCGGCCGTGCAGTTGGCCAACTCACCGGGCATGGTGTCTTCGGTAACCTCGGGCAGCAACTCTCCGATTCGCTGATGCAATTCGCGGGTCATGTCCCTGCGCGCCGACTCCGGCAGCGCGGCGAAACTGGGGGTTTCGGCCAGTTCACGCGCGTATTCCGGAAAGCAGATGCGCAGGACGGTGAGATAATGGTGTTCGCCCCCCATGGCGTTGCCGAGGATCACGGCCGTGCGCTTCAGTGCGAGTGGCCGCTCGGGGTAACCGTAGTCATCCAGAGCTGCGCGGGTGCAAGCGATGGCCCATTTTTGACCCTCATCCATGGCCTTCACCACGCGCGGCGGCAGCGCCAAACGCCACTTCAGCGGATTCCATTCGTACTCACGCACCCAGCCGCCGATTTTCGAGTAAGTCTTATCCGGCGCGCTGTGATCGGAATCGTAGTAGAGCGTTGAGTCCCAACGGTTGGGGGGAACCTCGCTGATGCTGTACCGCCCTTGCTTCACATTTTCCCAAAAGGCCGGCGCGCTGGGCGCGTCGGGAAGAACGGCTCCCACTCCCACGATAGCAATAGCTCGATAAGCGGTGTTTTCCATGGTCAACCTTCCAGTCGTGAGTCCTCACCCGCCCCTGGCTTCCCTCTCCGCAGAGGGGGATCGAGAGGCGGGCGAACGGACTCCCTGCCCTTGGCCAAACGTTGTCTAACCTGATCCTGTCAGGCCGCCGCACGGACGGCCTTTGACACTCGGTCGTAAAGCACGTCAGCGATAAAATCCATGTCCACAAGCAGGCCGGCCTGCGCTCGGTAGATGGCGGGCATTCCCAGTGCGGCTTCGAATGCGGCCGCCTCCGATTCGCTCATGGCGACGGCTCCGGCGACTCCCTCGAAACCTTCCGTCGCTACCTTGAGCGCTGCCTCACGTGCAAAAGTTCGGGCGATTGCCTCGAGAGCCGGCGCGTCGAAGCGCTGACTGGCTTTCTCATGCAGCCGGCCTTGAACCATCATTGCTGCGCGGCGCGACAAACCGCCGGCGCACTCGGCATAGGCGATCCATTCGCCGATGCGGAGGAGAATGTGTTGATGCCGTGTCAGGCGAGCCACCCGGGATTTTTCTATCACTTCAGCCAACGCGTGCATGGCCAGCGCCGCGATATCAGCGCCTACGCTCGGGTGGCTGGCGTGCAGCGCTTCCAGTTGGCGCGCCTGCTCGTGATAATGCTGGCCGCGGGTCTTCAGATGTAACTGCCAGCGGTCGCGGCTGATGGTCATCTCCATAATCTCGGAGGTGCCTTCGTAAATTCGGGTGATGCGAACGTCGCGCTTGATCTTCTCCACCATGTATTCGTGGGTGTAACCGTAGCCGCCCAGAGCCTGAATGCTGGCGTCGGCAGCCCGGTCACCTGCCTCCGTCGCCATGTACTTGGCGATGGCGCCCTCCGTGTTTAAGCTTCCTTCGCCGCTGTCGATTCGCTGCGCGGTTTCTTCAATGTAAGCGCGCGCCGCCTCGAGATGGACGGCGTTCGGAACGATCAGCTTGTGCGTATACCCCTGCTTTTCCGAGAGGGGCCCTCCCGCTTGCAGGCGCTTCGTGGAATAGGGTATCGCCCGGTCCAGCGCGGCCCATCCGGCGCCCAGACCAAACGCCGCCACCATCAGCCGCGTGTAACCGAAGACGGCCTGGGCTTGAATCAGTCCCTGGCCTTCCACACCGCCAATCAGCCGGTCAGCATCCACGTAGACGTCACTGAATGAAAGGGCCGCCGTATTGCTGAGTCGAATGCCGTGCTTGTCTTCCGGCTCGTCGTGGCTGAAACCCGCCGCGTCCTTTTCCACCACGAACCAGCTCGGACCGCCGGGTGTGTTCGCCAGAACCGTGTAGGCATCGGCGATCCCGCCGTTCGAGATCCACTGTTTGCTACCGTTGATTTTGTAGCCAACGACCTTGCCATCCTGCATCACCCGATCAGCGGTGGTTTCCAGCGCCCCCAGATCGCTGCCCGCGTTCGGCTCCGTAGCGCCGTAGGCAAACAACAACCCCTCTTCCGCGATGCGAGTCAGCCAGTGTTTTTTCTGTTCCGGCGTGGCGCCGACGGTGATGGGATCACTGCCAAGAAATGTGGCCAGAACCGACGTGGCAACCCCGAGATCGATGCGGGCCATTTCTTCGCAGACGCAGTACACGTCGAACGCGCCGCCACCGAATCCCCCGAACTCTTCCGGAATGAACAAGAGTTGAAGACCCAACTTTTCCGGGCTGCACATATGCCGGACGATTTCCACGGGGCACTCGTCCCGGGCGTCCAACTCCTGAAGAGTCTCGTCCGTCAGCCGCTTTTTGGCGAAATCCTTAAAAGCTTTCAGACTGGCTTTCAATGTTTTCTTATCGATCATGCGCTGCGCCTTTCCCGGTCGAAACTCGACCTACGCAAAATGCTTCCTGGTCTTCTGCTCAGTCTGCGGTTCGCGAATTCTCTCCGTCAGTTCCGGCAAAAACTCCAGGATGTCGTCAACAATTCCAATTTCGGCCGCCTGAAATATGGGAGCGCGAGGGTTCTTGTTGATTGCCACGATCACCGGGTTTCCCTTGACGCCCGCCATATGTTGGAACGAGCCGCTAATGCCGCAGGCGAGATAGACTCTCGGCTTGACTGTCCGGCCCGACGATCCCACCTGACGCGATTTGGGCAGCCACTTGGCGTCCACCACGGGACGCGAACAGCTCACCGCGCCGCCCAGGGCTTCAGCCAGTTCTTCTGCGATTTCGATATTCTCCTCCGCCTGAATACCGCGGCCGATGGAGACCAGAACCTGATGTTTGGTGATATCGACATCCGCGGTTTCAGCGGCGATCGTTTCGAGATAACGTCGCCGCGCAGTGAGTTCCCCCGCCTCCGCAGACTTATCGATGACGTGACCCACGGCGCGAACTTCTTCGAGCGGCTTGAATGCCCCGGGACGGATGTTCATCACCGCGCCCGAGGAAATATCACAGCGAACCTGCGCGCTGATTTGCCCCCCGAATTCCTGGCGGACGATTTTGAGAGAGGCGCCTTCCGCGCCCTCGATCGCCAATACATCCGACACAAAAACGGAATTCATCTTGATCGAGAGCCCTGGCCCCAAATCAGTTCCAAAATGCGTGTGCGGCGCCAGCACCACGCCGCCGCGAGGCAGGACGTTCAGCAAAGCCTTGCGCACGATTTCAGCGTTGGGATATGCCAGTTCAGGGTGCGCAATTTTCCAGACTTCACCATAGGACGTGCGGAGAGCGTCCGAAACCGCCTCGAGGTCCTTACCCCAACCCGTAACAACGGCTATGGGCGTCGCCCCGGAATCGATCGCACGAGCGGCAGACGCCAACTCCAGCGCTGTATCATCAGCCACGCCGGCCTGGTGTTCGATGTAAGCAAATATGGGAATCATATTGGTATTCCTCCTGAGATCGCGGTCCATGGGTCAATTCACTGCGATCACGCCGCCGTTTTCAGCAAGCCGACAAGTTTGTCGATCTTTTCTTCCCTGCTACCTTTTAGGATCTCCGCGCCCTTCCCCAGCGCAGGCACGAAGTAATTCAACCGCTTCACCTTGGCCGCCGCTTCGCCGACTGTGTTTGGAGCTAAACCCAGCTCCAAACACCCCAAAATCGGAATCTCCACCGAGGCCACTTGCCGGATCCCTTTCATGCCGACGTAGCGAGGTTCATTAATGCCGGTCTGAATCGAGAGCACACAGGGAAGGTCGATCTCGTTCATCTCCTGATTGCCGCCGGCAGTTTCCCGTCCGATCTTGAGCTTCCCGTTGTCATCGACTTCAATTGAATTCACGAGCGAGGCGAACGGATAGTCGAGCATCGCTGCCAGCATCCCGCCCACCTGTGCCGCACCGTCTTCCGCCTGAACACCGGTTAAGATCAGGTCAAATTGGCTTTTTTGAACATAGGTTTTCAAAATGGTGGCAATGCCCTTGCCGTCCGAACCCTCGAAAGCCTTGTCGGAAATCAGCACGCCGTGCTTGGCGCCCATTGCCATCTCCCGCCGCAGGATCTCCTCATCGTCCGCGCTGCCCACCGTAGCCACCGTAACGCTGCCACCAACCTTGGCGACGATCTGCAAGGCTTCTTCGACGGCGTAGTTGTCCGGCTCATTCACCGAATACACCAAGTCGCCGCGTTCGATGTCGGTGCCTGCACCGTTCAGTTCGATCTCGTTCTCCGA
>JBEKLY010000077.1:0-27005 GCA_050010015.1 Terriglobia bacterium | reverse complement strand
CTGCCCGCGCGCGGGAGCGGGACGCTCCCGCGACTGCGGGCGGGACGCCCGCACCACGACTACGCAGCAGCTCCATTCACCACTTTCCTTGCCTGATTGCCAGGTATTCCCGCAGCGCGCTGTCCAACGGCCTGTCTGTCACCAGCAGATGGTAATCCATCCCGGAGCCACGAGCGCCATCGCGCAGCGCCGCAATGTGCGCGTCGATTTTCTTCGAGTACTCGAGCCGGGCGTATTCGGGGCTCACTTCGAGGGATTCCTGCGTCTCCATTTCAATCAAGGTGGTGGGCCCGCGAAAGTGCGGGCGAACTTCTTCGGGATCGAGGACATGAAACAGGAGCACTTCATTGCCGCGAAATCGCAAGGGCTCGAGTGACTTGATGATCAGTTCCGGGGCCTCATAAAAGTCCGAAATAACGATCACCACGCCGCGCTTGCGGAAGACTTCCAGGAAGCGCTCGAGCGCTTTGCCGAAGTCTGTTTTAGCGCCGGGCTCAGCTTGTTCGAGGCCGCTCAAGAGCCGGTGGAATTGTCCCTGGCGGTTGGAGGGCCGAATGTAGTTGCGGACCTCGTCGTCGAAGACGATCAAGCCCGCGGCGTCGCGTTGGGTCTGTGTGGTGAGATAAAACAGCGCGGCCGCTGCGAAGCGAGCGTATTCCGATTTGCTCACCCGGTGCGAGGAGTACTTCATGGAGTTGCTCGCGTCGAGGAGAATCGTCAGCAAGGTGTTGGTTTCTCCCCGATAACGCTTCAGGTAGGCGCGCTCGGTGCGGGCGTAGACATTCCAATCGATGTGGCGCAGGTCGTCGCCGGCCGTGTAGGCGCGGTATTCTGCAAACTCCTGGCTGAAGCCGAAGTTCGGCGAGCGATGCAGCCCGGCGATGAAGCCGTCCACCACGGTCTTGGCGATCAGGTCTAACCCGGAAATGCCGCCCAGCACCGCCGGATCGATGAAACGTTGCACGCTTAACCTCCCGCCGGAGGCGGCATTTGTTCGAGCAGGCGATGCAGGATTTCATCCGAATCGATGCGGTCCGACTCGGCATGGAAATTCAGAAGGATGCGGTGCCGGAGTACCGGTGTGGCCAGCGACCGCACGTCGTCGTAAGTCACGTGGTAGCGCCGGTGCGCGAGGGCGCGCGCTTTGGCCGCCAGCACAATGAACTGCGCGGCGCGCACGCTGGCCCCGTAGTTGACGTATTTTTTGACGAAGTCCGACGCCGTTCCGCTCTTGGGACGCGTGGCGCGCACCAGGCTGACCACGTATCGCGCGAGGGAATCCGCAATGGGCACCATGCGCACCAAGCCCTGGAACTCGAGTATTTCCTCCGCGTTAGTCACCGACTCCACTTTCGGCACCCGTGTGGTCGTTGTCAGGTCGACCACTTTAGCCTCGTCCTCGGCGCTCAGGTAACCGAGCAAGGTGTTGAAGAGGAAACGGTCAAGCTGCGCCTCGGGAAGCGGGTAAGTCCCTTCGAGTTCGATGGGGTTTTGAGTGGCCAGAACGAAGAACGGCAATGGCAAAGGATAGCGGTTGCCGCGCACCGTGCAGGAGAGTTCCTGCATCGCTTCCAGCAGCGCGGCCTGCGTCTTGGGCGGCGTCCGGTTGATTTCATCCGCCAGCACGATGTTTCCGAAGATCGGGCCCTGGACGAACGTCCACCGGCGATGCCCCGTGGTCGGATCTTCTTCGATAATATCCGTTCCGGTAATATCCGAGGGCATCAGATCGGGCGTGAACTGGATGCGCGTAAAGACCAGGCCGAGCGTCCGCGCGATGGTGCGGACCATCAGCGTTTTTGCCGTGCCTGGCAGCCCAGTGATCAGGCAGTGGCCTCCCACGAAAAGGCCGATGAGGATCTGGTCAAGCACTTCCTCCTGTCCGACGATGACCTCCCGGACCTGGGAAAGAATGTTGTCTCGCACCGCTTGAAAGCGCTCGATCCGGCTCTTGAGTTGGGCTAAATCCGGTTGCACGTCTGTGATAGTCCCCATAATTCATTCACCTTTTCGTAAAATCCTGGAGTTGCAAGAGTAGTTGTTGCGCGGGGCGGTAGCCCGGCGCTGCCTCGAGCGAGGTCAATACGTGTTGCTGGGCTTTATCGCGCTGGCCGGCGGCGAAGTACGCCTGGGCCAAGTTGAATTGGGCGGACGAGGTGTCCAGCGGGTGCATGGCCACGACCGCACCGTATTCACGAATGGCGCCGGGATAATTCTCCACGGTGAACCAAAGTTTGCCCAGGCGGCGGTGTAAATCCTCGTCAAGCGGGCTAATGTAATTGATCCGATCCAGTGTGGCCGCGGCATCCTTGGGTTCCCCAAGATCCTCTTCGAGCGAGGCCAACTCTTTGAGCGTCACCGGGCTGAGTCCCCCGGCCTCTTCATACTCCGTGAGCGCTTGAGCCGCGGCTCGCTTTTCCCCTTTGGCGAGATGCGCATCCGCAAGGAACTCATAGGCATTCGCGTCCTCAACATACTGTGGGTACATGCGGCGAACTTCCTCGCCTTGCTTCAGCACCTGGTCGTGATCGCCGGCCTTGGCGGATGCCGCGAGAGTCTTCAGGCTCTCCCGCCACTTGTCAAAGCCCGCGGCGGTCTTTCCGAGGTCCGCATAGAGCCACGCCTGAAACTGCGCGTCGAAATCCTGAGGTGACATGCCGAGATCTTTTTGGATCGCCTCGGAGGTAGTCTTCCGATTGGCGAAGGACTGCACCATCGCGAGCAGCTTCGCGTCGCCCCAGCGTCCCTGGATGAAGTCGCAGATGCGGCCGGCCTGGAAATAGGAAACCAGGACCTGGCCGGGATATTCCGGCCGAACGAAACCGCGGTCGAGTTGCGCGACCGGGAGCAGTTTCTTGTCGCGCAAGGCCACAAGGATGTCGGGCGTGACGCGGCTGCTCCATTCCGGAGACACGTCGGCCTCTTCGTGGACGGCCAGGCCTTCGGTAAACCAGCGTGGCACGCGACTGTGCGTCGCGGTGATGATGTAGACGTGGCTCAGCTCATGCCATAGCGTGGCGCCCCAATGAAAATCTCCAGGCTTGCGCGCGGAGGGGCTGTCCATCGCCACCACCTCGCCAAACGTAACCCCTTCGGCGCCCAGCCCCGGCATTCCCATGGTTCGCACTGCGAAGTCATCATGGTCCGGATAGGCCTCAACTTGCACGGGACCCGGAAGCGTCATCTGGTATTTCTTCTCGTAGGTCGCCATGGCGCGCTGCAAAAGGGACTCGAAATAGGGGCGCAGCAGATCAGCTTCCTTCTTCTGCAGTCTCAGGATCGTGGCCCCGTCCTTGAAGGTGACGAAGTTTTTGTAGCTGTCCAACAAGCGAAGCGTGTTGACGGTCGCTGCATCCCGAAAGCCGCTGTCGTAGCACATCTCGAGTTGGCGGCGGGCCTCGTCTTCCTTTCCCAGGCGCATCAGATTGACGCCCAGAGCAGAGCGCGCCGACCAGAGTTGCGGATCAAGATCGACCGCCTTGCGGTAGTAGCCGACGGCATCTTCGAAACGGTAGTTCAGCAGCAAGTGGTGGGCGATAATCGCGCAGCCTTCACCATAGATTGGATTGACCTGGCGGATTTTCGCGAGCCAGGCATCGGGCGAGCGGTCCTCCAAGACCTCAACGGCCGCGTGAACGGCCATGGCATCGAGCGCCTCCGGGGAAATTTGCAGTGCGGCGTCGGCCTGCTTTAACGCCTCCGCCCGATCCGAATCTTCGAGAGCGAGGCTGGCCATCAGCTCATGGGCTTCCGCCAGACGCGGGTCCAGGGCGAGGGCCTGGGCGGCCCACTTCACGGCCTTCGAGTCGTACCCGTCAGCGCTGACGAGTGCGAGTCCGAGGCAGGCCTGTGCGTTCTTGGGGTCGCGTTGCAAGGCTTCTTGAAAGAGCTTTTCCGCATCCACGTTGTTGAAGCGCTCATGCATCAGCCGGCCCCAGCGAACGCGGTAGTTGGCATTGCGGTCGTCCTGGGCCACCGCCTCGCGAAATTCGTTGTTCGCATCCTGGTACATTCCCAGGCCCCAATAACCTTCGGCGCGGAGGTAATGATCGCGCAGCGCCGCAAGCGACTGGTAGCACGCGTGGGCTTCTTCGCGACGGCCGTGCCTGGTGAGGGCATGGCACTGGTCCGGCGTCGCCCCTTTCGCAATGCTTAGAGTAAACATGGCCATCACGCAAAGTACCGCACACCAGAGCGGCTCCGCCATCTGCTTTGCGGAAAGGCTCTGCCTTTCCGGATGACGCGCATCCCTCACCACCCTCTCGACGCAGGCGGGAAGGCTCAGCCTTCCCGCCTGCGTCGAGAAGGTGAAAGGATCCGGGGCCGGTAAAGGCCGGAAAGGCGAGGCCTTTCCGCAAAGCGGGGCGGCAGAGCCGCTGCAACCCCTGTCACGCGGAGCCGCCGTCATCGCCAATCGGATCAAGCTTAATTTGGACAAGCCTGGAATCTTCCGCATCACTTATCCAACTCCTGTTGGACCCGCGCTAGCTCGAGAAGCGCGGCCGTGAGTTGCTTTTTGTAGTCGTCCTCAGACATCGCAGCTCTTTGATATTTCAGGGTATCGATCTGGTGTTCAAGCTCTTCTTTCTTGGCGAGCAGGGCGTGCTTGCCGGGATCGTTGGCGGCGCGCTGCGCGGAGCCGAATCGTACAAGAGTGATGCTGGAGAGCAGCAATCCTTCACCACCCTCGCTCGCCGCCGCGCGCACCGCCTCGCCTTTGCCCGTGTCTTCAAATATGGCGTGTTCAGTGGCCAGGCGTTTCTCAGATTCGTAATATGCCGCGGTCTTGCGTGCGGCGTACCGGAAGGCTTCGAGGGCGCTGATCGCTTCGTTCTTGTCGACATCCGCCTCGGGGTCGTGCAGCGCCTCGACCCAGTAACGGCCGAAGACCGTGGCGTTTTTCTCAGTCCCCGACTTGGTGGCGGCGATGACCGCTCTTCCCGGCCGCTCAAGCGCCGGAACCGAGCCGCCGCTGGCGCTCGTCGTGTTGACGACCATTTGCCGCTTGGCTTGCACGCGATCACACAGCCGCGCCAGTTCCTCCGCCGAAACATCCGGACCGAAGAGATTGAACTTGTACTCGACGCCATCGAACGAGCCGTGACCGATAAGAATGAGTACGAATTCGTCCTCGGGCCGGGCTTGGCTCGAAATGACGCCGAACTTTTCGGTCAGGCGCTCGCGCGTGGCCTCTTTGCCCACGAGCGTTTCGACATGCGCGTCAACGCCGGAGGTCCTGAGCACCTTGTCCAGATCTTTTGCCAAGGATTCGAATTGCTGCTCATACTCCGGTTCGCCGCCCAGGCCCGCGACACTCAGGTAGTACGTTGCGCCGCTCACCGGGAGCGCGGAGAAAAGCAAGAATGCGAAGAGCAATCCTGCCGACTTCTTTATACGGAGGGACCCCCTCACCCGGCGCTGTGCGCCACCCTCTCCCCCAAGGGGGAGAGGGTTTGAATCCAATGAACCTGCCCCAAGAGGGAAATGGTATGTGTGTAGTAAGTCTCTCCCCTCGCCCCCTCGGGGGAGAGGGGCCGGGGGTGAGGGGGCTCTGCCACTCGATATCGAAGAACTCTTCACACGATCCCCCATTTCCGGCGCAGCAGCCATTCCGAGCAGCACAGGAGCAAAAACATAATGAAAACGGCCGGCATATTCCAGAGTTCTTTGATTTGGCGGAAGCTGATTCCCGCTTCTGAGTAGGGAATGTCGCGGGCAAGCTGGGAAGCCTCTGAGGGCTGCCAATAGCGCCCGCCGGTTTGTTTGGCGAGCCTCTCGAGCAGGTCGCGGTTCTGCTCGAGGTGAAAGTTCTCCGCGACCCCGTTCATCCTTTCAAAGTCCAGGTTGTCGCTGCCGAGGTCTGCGCTCCCACGCTTGGCTGTCACCATGACTGAGTACAATTGCGGCCGGTCGGCGGTCCACTCACCCTGAAACGTGCCGGGTGAGGCCGGGTCGGGAGCGAGATCGAGCGTGGCGCTCACGCCTCCGGGCCCAGAGATGTGGGCTTGGACGACGGCATCGGGAGCGGGCGAGTAATCCTGACCGCGAACCTCGGCCGAAATTTTTGCGCGTCCTTCGTCAAAGAGTATGGGCTTCGCAACGGACGCGACGACGTGGCCCGGCGTATCGGCAACGAGCCAGCGCAGCAGTTGCTGCCAGAAGGCATCGTGCGTGCGGTCACCGGAGGGCAAAGCCATCTGCCACCGCCAGGTCCCGCCTGTAGCCAGGATCGCGGTTCTTCCACGTCCATAATTCTCGGTGACGAGCAGCGGCTCCTTTCGTCCCCCGCCGTTCATTTCCACCAGCACTGCGGCGCCGGGCTTGGGCGTGCCGGGGTCCTGGTAGTCTTCAAGGTATGGCATTTTCTTCCAGCGCGTCAGATTGCGCGCCGGATCTTCAATCAATCGGCAGATGACGTTGTCGGCCCCCACCGGCGTCAGAGCGACGGTCGCCGGGTCGCGGTGAAAGGTCCCTTTTCTTGCGGGCAGGAGCGAGGGAAGGAGGTCGGCAAGGCCGGAAGCGCTCCAACCCCCGTCTGACAAGGCAAACCGCCCGCCGAGAAGCAACAACCCGCCGCCGCGGCGATCAACGAATTGCTCAATCAAATCGCGCTGTGCGGGCGTGAAGTAACCGGCTTCGACCGACCCGATAATCAGCCCTTGATACGCGAAAAGTTCTTCAGCGGTGGCCGGAAAGCCCTGCGCCAGTTCGTTCGGATTGTCGATTCCCTGGCGATAGATCTTGTTCTCTGTCGTGCGCAACATCGAGACTAGCTGGATGATGGAGTCATCGGACTCTGCGCGCCGGACGAATTTATATTCCCACCGAGGTTCGCCCTCCACGTAGAGAATGCGTCTCCGGCCCGACTCGACGTTCACCAGTCGCGTTACGGCGTTGTTCGAGGCATTCTCCTCGCCGGGCAGCGGGTCGACGGAAAAGCGGAGCGCCTTCGAGCCAGCGCGACCGGCGTTGAACATCAGGTTCTCGGTTTGGGCAGCGCCGTCGGCGGAGAGGGTAATCTCTCGCGCCGCCAGCTGCGTCGCCCCGTCGTGAACGCTCAGCGCGGCCTTCCGCCCGCCGTAGCCGTGCTGGTGAAAACGGACAATCGCCGACAGGCGCGAGTCGGCCAAGGCACGGGGTGCAACCGTTGCGTCGTCGATCTCCACGTCCTGCGACATGGCAAGGCGCCCGAAGCCGACGGTGTGCACCGGAATCCGCCGCGAGCGAAGTGCCGTGATGGTGTCCAGGTCGACGCCGCCCGAGTTGTCGGACCCGTCGCTCAGCAGGACTACAGCCCCCATGGGCAGATCGCTCGTCTCCTCGGCCAACTGTTTCAGCCCCGCCCCGATGTGCGTCACGGGCGCCGACGGACGCAACTCCTCCAGGCTCGAAACACGCGTCGCTTCGCTGTCGAGGCGATAAAAGCGAGTCTGGAATTGCTTCTGAAGACCGGCTAGAACTCCGCCTTGCATGACTTTGACAGCACGTTCCAGGCGGGAGGCGCCGTCCTCCGTGGTGGCCATACTGCGCGAGTCGTCTACCACGATGGCGATGATGTTCTTTTGGGGTTCTAGTTGGGCAACCACCAGGGCGGGTTGCCAGAGCAGGACCAGCAAGAGCGCCACGAGACACGATTGCAGAAGCCAGATGACCCCAGCCCGCCAGTTTCGTACGCTTGGGGCAGCCTGCGGCAGACGAGTGCGTACGAGCGCCGCCAGGCCACCCGCCGCCAGCAGCACCAGCAATCCCAGGAGCCACCGCGGCCAGGTGCTGAGCAGCACTAGTTCGCCTCTCGAAAAAACCAGGCGCGGATATTTGAAGAAAAACTGAAACATGCAGTGCTCGTAGGGCCAACCTCGCGGTCGCCCATATGCTCTACGTCAAGATTCTCGAAGCCCTGGTTACCCTGAGTACGATGCCCTGAACTACCCATTGGATGCAAAAAGATCAGCCTCTTTGCTGTCGTCCTGAGCGCAGCGAAGGGTCTCTGCAGTTGCTTTGAGAATTCAATAGCTTACGGCGAACTGCGGAGATCCTACTCGGCGCTGGAAAGTCTGTGATTCTGAGCGCAGCGAAGAATCTGCATCTGTTCGCCTCGGAACTGCAGATCCTTCGCGGAGTTTACCCTGAGCGAAGCGAACGGGCTCAGGATGACACCGATTCTCATTCCACCGGATGGGTCGAAGACCCATGACCACTCCGGACAACAGGCTCGGCCGCCTCGATTCACGCGTATCGGAACAGCGCCTTGAAGCCAAAGTCCATGTGCTGCTGGTTGTGACAGTGAAAGAGCGTCAGCCCCGGCTGATTTGCCACCAAGTCTACGGAGACCACACCATAATTCGGCACGACCACCGTGTCCTTGATTACGCCTGAGGTCTTCTTGCCGTTTACATCCACGAGTTCGAACGTGTGCCGGTGCATGTGCACAGGGTGGGCGTCGTCGCTCCGATTGTGAAACACCAGGCGGTAGCGCGCGCCCTCCTTCAAGACGAACTCGCCCTCGTGCGGATATTCTTTGCCGTTGATGAGCCAGTGGTTGAAGTTCCCGGAGCCGCCCGGAATGACCTCGATGATCATGTCAATCGTCTGGTCGGGCGCCGGGTGGGCGGCGGGCTTGCCGAAGATGGAGTAGTCCCATTGAAGGTTCGTCGGGGCGACCCACTTCGGATCCCCATGTTGGTTCGCATACTCGACCAGGACGCCCATGCCATCGTTGCGATCGTCATCCTTAGTGGCGCCCAGAATCCAGATCCCCGGCCGGTTCATCTCCACCACCGCATCCACGCGCTCCCCAGGGCCCATCGCCAGGACTTCTACAGGATGCGGCGACGGAACTGGGTTTCCGTCTAAAGCCATAACGTTAAACAGATGACCCGCAAAGGCAATGCTGCGGTTTCCGGTGGCGCTCGCGTTGAGCACATGCAACAGCAGGCGTTGGCCCTGCCGGACTCGAATCGGCTCGCCCGCCCCGAGCGACTTGTCGTTGATCGAGAAGATCCTATAGCCGACCTCCAAGCCGTTTTGCCGCTTGTCGGGGACGGCGGGCTTTTCGGGCTGCGGTCCCGGCAGGCCCATTTCCATTTCGTCCATATCTTCCGAACTCAGATACGGTTCCCAATCGCGCAGAGCCAGAAAGACTTCCTGGTCGTATCGGCCCGGATTCTCGGCCGGCTCCACGTAGACGAAGCCGAATTGCCCGGTGTAAGTGCCCCGGTGCAAGTCGATTCCAGCCATCGTATGGGTGTGATACCAGCGCGTCCCCGCGGGGCGCGGCACCAACTGATAGCGCCGCCGGCCATGAGCCGGAACCATCGGCGTACCTTCCTCCTCCGCCCCGTCGACCTCGGGGGGAATGAAGAACCCGTGCCAGTGCACCAACTCTGGCACGTCTGTGTCATTCAAGACATCAACCGTAATCGGCTTGCCCTCGCGCATGCGCAACACGGGGCCGGGCGAGCATCCGTTATAACCGATGGTGCTGATGGCGCGATTGGGATCAAGCTGCACAATTACGGGCGCAATCTTGAGCGTGAAGTCCGCCGCGCCGGCCTCGGGCGCCGACCCCGGCGGCATCTGCATCTGCGCGCCAGCCAAGCGGGCCGCACCGATTCCCGCGACGCTACCACAGCCGGATTTGATGAAGTCTCGTCTGTTCATGCGTAGTTGAAAGTCAAAAGTCGAAAGTCGAGAGTCAGAATCTTCACCTTTCAACTCTCGACTTTCGACTCTCGACTAGTGGGTCATTCCGTAAATGATGTAATTGATCCCCAGGCGATAGGCGAGCGAGGAGAATCGTTCCGGGTAGCGCGGATCATCGGCGTGCTCCCAAGCATCTCCCAGATGCATGTTGTGGCAAATGGCGACCATGATTCGGCCCTTGTCGTCCCGGATGGCGCGCCAATGCGGCTCAATGCCATCCCGCTCATACGTTCTGCCCGTCCAGATGTACTGATAACCCGGTATTTGGAAGCGTTCGTCCAGGTCGTAAAGTACGTGGAAAATCTCGTCGCTGTTCTTCAGATCCTCGACCTGGCGTTCCGGGAACACCCTGTGCATGCCCTCGAGGAAAGTTTCCCACTCCGCTGCGCCGTGGAAATTGTCGGCCAACAGGAAACCGCCTCGGAGCAGGTACTCGCGCAGGCGCCCGGACTCGGCCGGAGTAAAGTTCCAACGGCCGACATTGACGGCGTAGAGCCACGGCCAGTTAAAGATCTCGTCGCTATCCAAATCCAGAACCTTTTCGGTGCTGCGAGCGTTGAGTCGGGTAAGGCGCCGCACGCCTTCGGAGAACTGGCGATCGGCCTTGGGGAAATCCTCCGACCAACCGAGGCGACGCCACCCCCCGAAGCTGCTCCCGCTGGTTGCGAATCTCAACCGTCCAAAGGTGAACTCGGCTTTCTCGTTGGTTGAGGCCGGAGCTTCCTCCATGTCCCAGGGCGAAAACCCGTCTTGCTGAAAGGCCAAAAGGACGGTACTCAGCCCCAAAGCCAGAGACACGAACAGCGTGCGCGGACGGAACAACATGGATCACCCTGGATAAATGGTAACAAAATGTCACCGTTTTATCCAGCCGAGCTTGGTCATGCCTCAGTTTGGCGTAGCGGCGGCTTTACGCCGCCATGTGGCGAGGTAAACTCGCCGCTACAAATTCCGAATGAGGTGGTATTGAGGCGGGGGCCCTGGCGCGCTACGCTGATGGGGCGCTGGCCCTCTCTTCGATCAAAGCGGATGCGGTCACTTCTCTAATGACCGCGAAGAGCTGTCGCGGGTCTATGGGCTTAGGGACGTAGCCATCCATTCCGGCGGCGAGACATCGCTCTCGGTCGCCAGTCATGGCATGAGCTGTAAGGGCGACCAGGGGCAGACGGCGTTTTCCGGTTACCAGCTCTTTTTCTCGAATCAGCCGGGTTGCTTCGAGCCCATCCATGTCCGGCATTTGCACGTCGATCAGTGCAACGTCGAAGGTGTGGCTCCAGATCGCATCGAGCGCCTCGCGGCCGTTTTGCACCGCTAGCACCGTGTGCCCTTGTTTCTCCAGCATTCGCACCGCCAGCAGTTGATTCACACGATTATCCTCGGCCAGCAAGATGCGCAGCGGGGGTACTGCCTGACCCGAGCCGGGCCGAACTCGGGTTCTTCGTTCGGGGCTCGGAGCCGTGGACATGTCCAAGACCACCAGGATCGCCGCCAGAAGTTCAGACTGTTTGAAGGGCTTGAATATGCATTTGGCGATTCCTACGTCGAGGGCCTGACTCGCTTCTTCCGGGCCGCCTCCTGAACTCAACATCAAAATGGTAGGAGTACCAAGTTCCGGGCGGTTCTTGATTTCCCGGGCCATGGAAACGCCGTCCATTCCCGGCATGTGATAATCCAATAAGATCAAGGCGAAAGACGGGCTATGGTTAGAGCCCAGGATCTGGAGCGCTTCGGCGCCGCTACTGGCAATCGTGGGCTTCATGCCCCAGTTTTCCAGGATTCCCCTGAAAATCATCTGATTGGTGGGGTTGTCGTCAACAACCAAAACCGGC
Organism: Terriglobia bacterium; assembly: GCA_050010015.1. Taxonomy (GTDB): domain Bacteria; phylum Acidobacteriota; class Terriglobia; order UBA7540; family UBA7540; genus CAVROP01. The sequence goes on along the minus strand of JBEKLY010000077.1, from coordinate 15,474 downwards.
AGACCTCGCAACTCGAATGCCTGCACGGCGGGAGAAGCGAAGCGCGCTTCCTGGGAAGCCGGTGCGAAGCGCGCTGTGAATTGGAAGTTACTCCCCCGGCCGGGCCGGCTTTCGACCCATATCCTTCCACCCATCATTTCGACGAGCCGGCTGGAGATCGTCAGGCCAAGTCCGGTGCCTCCGAACTTGCGAGTTGAGGACCCGTCCGCCTGAGCGAACGCCTCGAAAATAACCTCCTGCTTATCTTCGGGGATTCCTATGCCCGTATCGATGACTTGGAAATGGAGCAGAATCTCGTTGCCCGTTACGGGCAACTCACTGCGCTCCTCCGCCTTAACTTTTTGACCTTTGGATCTTCTTCCCATGCCGAGGAGGGAGGCGGGCGGCGGTGCGTCGACACGGACTATGATCTCTCCTTGCGACGTGAATTTGATGGCATTGCCAATGAGGTTCAAGAGGATTTGACGGAGCCGGTTGGGATCGCCGGAAACCCTCCAAGGAACTCCGGCGGAAATGTCACAGGCTAGTTCCAGTCCTTTTTGATGGGCGCTTGCGGCAACCGTTTTCGCAGCGTCGCCTACGCAATCGCGGAGATCGAAATCAACGACCCCCAACTCGAGCTTCTTGGCTTCGATCTTGGAAAAATCCAGAATGTCGTTGATCACGGTCATCAATGAATCTGCGGAAGAGCGGGCGGTCTCAAGATACTCGCGCTGTTCGGGAGTCAACGGCGTCTCCAGGGCCAGTTCGGTCATGCCGATCACGCCGTTCATTGGCGTTCGAATCTCGTGGCTCATGTTGGCGAGGAACTCGCTCTTCGCGCGGCTAGCCGCCTCCGCCTTGTCTCTCGCCACGACCAATTCCGAAGTGCGAGCGGCGACCTGCTCCTCGAGGTGATTGCGATGCGCCTTGAGTTCCGTGTTCTGCAGTTGGATTTGCTGCAGCATGTGGTTAAAGTCGTCGACAAGGTCCCCGAGTTCATCGTCGTTCTGGCGTTCCGCGCGTAGCCCATAGTCTCTCTCCCTCGAGACTCGCTTGGCGGTTCGAGCAAGGTTCAGGATCGGGGCGGAGATGACGCTCTGCAACTTCGAACTGAGCGCCAACGCCGCCAGAGAAGCCACCAGGAGAACCAGCACAATGATCGCCCCGAACCGCATCAACCGTTGATGCATTTCCTCGAGGTCAGACTCCAAATACAGAGTTCCGATCTGCCGATCGCCCAGCAGGATTGGATGGAAGAGTATCAAACGGTCCGGCTCGAACCTGGCGCCGCAGGAGCGAGGCGGCGACACAGGCACGCTCCCGGGCGCGTCCTGGCGCCGGTAACTGGCGAACACCTTCCCTTCGGCCGAGTACATCGCCGCCATGCGCAGGTGCTGCTTGGCGCGCAACGCGGAAAGCAGTTCCTCCGCGGCTTTTTGATCCCCAAAACTCAGCGCCGCGGTGCTGTTCGAGCCGATGATCTCGGCTAATGTTCCCAGGTCTTTCTGCAAGGAGTTGTGGAACACAACCATGTCATAACCGCCAAACGCCGCACAGGAGAGCAGCAGGGCCAGGACCACAATCACCATCGTGTTGACCCGCAGCTTGCGTTTTATGGAGAACTCGCGGTAAGAGAAAAGGCGAGGAATCCGCGGGCCGAGGAATCGAGAAGACCCCTGATTTTGCGAGGCTTGATTCTCCGGCCTATGATTCACTGCCACGTTTGACCCTCACGCTGAATGACCGTACAGTTAACCTTTGTAGCGCCGAGCTTAGCTTGCCAACGGGCGGCGTAAAGCCGCCTCTACATCACGCTGCGCCGCGACCCGCTAGGGCGGCGCATTGACGATTTTGGCTAGAGCCAATAGCTTGGAACTGATCTTAAGCCGAGTCTGCCGCGCGGCCCCCAAGTTGATCTCAAAGCGAAGCTTGTTCTCTTCAACAACCAGATTGATGACGCCTCCGAGGTCAGCAAATCCCTTCGTCTCGCCCACGGTCAGCGTGCTCGAACCTTTTAGATCGGTCAAGAGCCTGCCTGCCAACTTCCGGTCGCCGGTGCGGACGAAGATCATATGACATCCTCGCGGATTTTCGTCCCGCTTCAGCTTCCTGATCTCAACCAGGTGACCACCGGCCGTGCGACCGCGCAGGCCTTGCCCAATCTCGCCTTGAAAGGGGTCTTGACCTGCCACGCAAATCGTAAGCGGCGCGGCAGGATCGCGGAAAGCCTCCGCGGGCCACTCAACAAACTGGGCAAAATTGTAGAGAAACGCCAGCTTGACCCGGTACTCTGAGTCGTCGTCGCCTTCCGCGGGAGCCCGCAAAGGGTTGAAGAGAAGTACAGCCCCGGCGAGCAACCCGAGCGCGGTCCACAGGGCGGGCCGCAGTTTTCCCCGGTGAGCCCGGTGGCCGTCCGCGCCTGCGTCCTTCTCGAGTTTTAGCTGGCCTACCTTCATAGCGGTTCAGAAGTGATAAATGAACTTCAGGCGAAAGTTTCGCCCGTTTTGAAGAATGATGTCCTCTAGATGCGCAACTGATGCCGGGTCGCCGTAAATCCTGTTAAAGGCGTCGTAAACGCTTGCCGACATTTCCCAACCTTTGAGCACTTTCTTGCCGTAAAGCGTGAAATTAGGCAGCCAGTAGGAGCCCGCATAATCGCCGGCCTCGGTTCGTCGCCTGCTCACATACTGAGCGTTCATGCTGGCGTAGACCTTCTTGCGGAACAGCGGCACGCTCAAATTGGCCTGAGCCAGCGCATGCGGCGAATTGACTAGAGGGCCGGGCGCCTCGAGTTCCTTGGCGTATTCCAAGCTCAAGCTGAGCCCCGCTTCCAGGCCGGAGCGCGACTGCCGCTTCACTGTGATCTCGGAGCCTCTCAAATCCACTCGCTCGCTGTTCCGATAAACGAGTAACCCGGTGGCCGGATCGGGAGCGGCGCTGATGACTCCCCGAATCGGGTAGAAGTAGCCGGAGGCCACCAGTTGGAAACTCTTCGGAAGCGATTGCTCCAGAACCAGTTCCGTCGTTTTAGCCGTCTCAGGGCCCAGGTTTGGGTTGGCCGCCTGGGTGGGGTCGGAATAGTAGAGCTCGGAAGCGGTCGGCGCGCGGAAAGACTGTCCATACAGAAATTTCAGAGTTGTCCGTTCACGAGGCTGGTAAATCAGTGCGGCGCGGGGATTCGTAGTGCTGCCGAACGTCGAGTAGTGATCGTAGCTGACACCCAAATCCAAGGTAAGGTCGCTGCGAATCGGAATCTCGTCCTGAGCGTGGCCCCCCCACAAACTCGATCGCCGCCGACTTTCTAGGAACGTCATGAACGGCTGATCTTGGTAGGCTGACTGGTCTTGCACAAAATTGTCCCGGTATTCCGAGCCCAGAATGAGCGTCTGGCCGTGGAGGAGCTTTTTTGAAAGCTCGAACGAGGCGCCCGCGTCTTGGCCGGTACTCCGCATTTTCTCCACGGCGTGGGACGGGCCGCCCTGCGCGCTCTCGTCCATTGGGAAATTGGCGTCAGCCCGATCGTCGTCGTAGAAGAGCCGCCCGACGTACCCCCAGTCGCCGCCGAAATGATGTTCGTAGCTCAGGTCGACGTAGACCGGCTTGAGCCAGTACGTCTCTTCCGGGTCATTGAAGATCGTTCCCCAGGAGGCTGTCGGGTCGTTTTTCTTCGTGGAACCGTAGCCCGCCTCGAGCGAGAGCCCGCCATAGGTAACCTTGCCGAACAGTTGATCGAAGCGGGCGCCATCGGCGTCCACCGCAATTCCTTGATTGGTCGCGGGAGTGTCGAACTCCTTGAAATAGAGTTGCTCGGGCCCGTGGCTGAAAAAGTAGGAGGCGGAGAGTAGCACGTCCAACCCGCTCTTCGATTGGTGGCCATAACTAACGTGGGACTCGAAAGTACGGTAACTCCCCATTTCTTCGGAGACGTTCAACCCGTGCACGTCCCGACCTCGCTTCGTCACCACATTGATGATGGCTAGAAGAGCGTTGGCAATATAAACCGAGGAGTTAGGCCCGCGAATCACTTCCACCCGCTCGATCAAGTCGATATCGAAGGGCATTTCCGTTCCGAAGACGGCTCCGCCGTTCACGTTGTCGTTCAGCCAGTGTCCGTCCAAGAGCAGCAGAATGCGGCTGTTGTAATCTCCTGGAGGGCCAAATCCACGCACGCCGACATAACTGAAAGCTCGATCGTTGGTTATATAGAAGCCCGGCACGTTCCGCAGCACGTCCGCTAACGTGCGGTAGCCGTACCGCTTGATTTCGTCGGCGGTGACAATCGTGATCGACGCCGGTGCATCGTTCACCGTCTGCTTGTATCCGGAGGCGCCGTAAACCGAACTCACGTCGACTTTCATCAAGTCCTCGAGGCTCATGTTCATCAGGTCCGACTGAGGCGGCACATTCTGCGGGAAAGTGAATGCCGGACTAAGGGCGATCAGCAGCAGGAGTGGGAGCGACTTGAGGATTCGTTTAGCCATGCGCAAATCGGAGTTCCTCGCCGGGCTGTGGAACTGGCGTGCCAGTCCCGGATTGCTGACAAAGACCCCTCCACTTCAATCGGCTGCCTATTCCCTTCACTTGAACTCCCCCTGGCAGCGCTTACTCCCGCCATCGAAGGTGCGGAGAGGGCTCGGCGGCATATCGCGGCGGGCTCACCCCGCCCTACGTTCATTAGCCCGCAACGTCCGCCGGCGGCCTAAAGCCGCCGCTACGTCACTTCTTTCGCAGCCCGTTTAGAAACGGTAAGTGACCTTCAGTCGGAAGTTCCTCCCATTCTGAAAGATAATGTCCTCCGGATGCGCCACTGAAGCCGGATCGCCATAGAACCTGTTAAAGGCGTTGTACAGACTTGCGGAAACTTCCCATCCCTTCAGCACTTTCTTGCTGTACAGCGTAAAGTTGGGCAGCCAGTAGGCCCCCGCATAATCGCCAGCCTCGGTTCGTCGCTTGCTCACGTATTGAGCGTCCATGCTGGCGTAGACCTTCTTGCCGAACAGGGGGACGCTCAAATTGGCCTGTGCCAGAACGTGGGGCGAGTTAGTGAGTGGGCCAGGTATGCGCAGATCCTTGGCTTCTTCCAGGCTGAAGCTGAGGCCCGCTTCGAGCCCCGTGCGCGACTGCCTCTTCACGGTTATCTCGCTTCCCCGTAAATCAACGCGCCCCGCATTCTCGTACACGAGCAGGCCGGTTGCCGGATCGGTTTCGCCCTCGATCACTCCGCGTATGGGGTAGTAGTAACCTGAGGCCACCAGCCGGAAATTCCGGGGCAGCGATTCCTCGAAGACCAGTTCCGTCGTCTTGGCTGTTTCCGGCCCCAGATTCGGATTCGCCTCCTCGGTGGGGTCGGAGTAGTAAAGCTCGTAAGCGGTCGGCGCGCGGAAGGATTGGCCGTAGAGCAGTTTCACGCTCGTCCCCTCGCGCGGCTGATAAATCAATCCGGCACGCGGATTCGTGGTGTTGCCGAAGGTGGAATAGTGGTCGTAACTCAGCCCGAGGTCCAGGACCAAGTCGCTGCCGAGCGGAATCTCGTCTTGAGCGTGCACGCCCCACAGGCTCGATCTTTCGTGGCTGTTGAGGTAGAGAGCGAAGGGTTGCTCATCGTAGTCCCACTGGGCTTGCCGGTAATTGTTGCGGTATTCCGACCCCACGACAACCGTCTGACCTCCGGGCAGCTTTTTCGATAGCTCAAATGACGCGCCCAGGTCTTGCCCGCTGGCTATTTCCTCGTTCAACACGTGGGAAGCGCCGCCATACGCGCTCTCATTCGTAGGGTCGGTGTTCAACACCCGGTCATTGTCGTAGTAGAGGCGGCCTACATAACCCCAATCGCTGCCAAAGTGGTGCTCGTAGCTCAGATCCGCAAATCCCGGCTTGATGCGGGCGCGCGCCTCCGGATCATCAAAGATTGCTCCGTAGGAGGCGGTGGGGTCCTCCTGCATTGCGGAGCCGTACGCCCCTTCGAGCGTCAGGCCGCGATAGGAGAGCTTGGCAAACTCGCCAGAGAATCGTCCGCTATCGCTATTCTGCGCGATGCCGTTGTTGGTGGCGGGATTGTCGAATTCCTTGAAGTAGAGTTGGTCGGGTCCGTGACTGTAATAGTAGGAGCCGGAAAGCAACCAGTCCAAGCCGTTCTTCAGTTGGCCTCCGTAGGTCACACGCGACTTGTAGGTGCGGTAGCTGGCCAGATCTTCTGAAACTTCCAGACCTCGCGCATCGCGTCCCCGCTTGGTGACCACATTGATGATGGCCAGAAGCGCGTTGGCAACATAGACCGATGAATTCGGCCCGCGAATTACTTCCACCCGCTCGATGAGATCGATATCGAAGGGCATTTCCGTGCCAAAGACGGCTCCGCCCGTCACGTTGTCGTTCGCCCAGTGGCCGTCCAGGAGCAGCAGCACGCGGCTGTTGTAGTCTCCCGGCGGGCCGAACCCTCTCACACCGACATAGCTTAACTGCCGGTCGGAGGTCACGTAGATACCCGGCACATTGCGCAAAACATCGGCCAATGTCCGGTATCCGTAACGCTTGATCTCGTCAGCCGTGATGACGGTGATGGACGCCGGCGCGTCGTTGACGCTCTGTTTGTACCCGGAGGCGCCGTAAACCGAATCAACCTCGACCTTCATCAGGTCCTCGAGACTCATGTCCATCAGGTTGGGTTGACTCGACGCATCCTGCGCGGGCAGGAACCCAGGTTCAAGGGCGACCAGAAGCGAGAGTATGAGCAAACGGACGATTCGTTGAGCCATGTGCCGGCGGGAGGCCCCCCGGCGTGCAACGACACCAGGGCTTCTGACCTGGAACGGCCTCCACTCATAGAATCGGCTGAGTTTCTTGGGTACTTGAGCGTTAGGGATGGACAATCTTGCCTAGCACCACGGCGCGGCGCGCGCCGGTGACGCGAGGGAGATTCCCCGGCAAGCCGTGCAGGCTGCGGTCGGCGAGGATAGCGAAGGCGATGGCCTCCTTGGCGTCGACAGGCAGGCCGAAACGGTCGGAAGGTTCGACGGTAAGCTGTGGCAGCAGTTCCGCCAGGCGCGTCAGTAGCCTACTATTGTGAGCGCCGCCGCCCGAGACGATCAGGCGGTCGATTTTGGTATCGGGAAATACAAATCGCGCCAAAGCGTCGACGATGGTTCGCGCCGTCAGCTCGAGAGAAGTCCGAAGCAAGTCTTCGAAGCGAACTTTCTTGCGCGAGAGAAAACAGCGCCGCACGAAACCTCGACCGAACTGTTCCCGCCCCGCACTCTTGGGTGGGGGCTGGGAGAAGAATGGGTGGCACAGCGCGTCCGCAAGGATGAGTTCATTTACTTTTCCAAGTGCCGCCACGCGGCCGCCGGCGTCGTAATGCTCCCGGCCTCCGGTGAAGTGCCGCGTCAGGGCGTCGCTCACCATGTTCCCCGGGCCGGTATCGAAGCCGATTACGTCGGGAGGCTTCGCCTTCGCCGGGATCACCGTGAGGTTCGCGATGCCGCCGATGTTTAAGGCCACCGTACCTTTCCGCGCGTCGCGAAGCAAGAGGTAGTCCACCATGGGCACCAGCGGCGCACCTTGCCCTCCGGCCGCCATGTCGGCGGTGCGGAAATCCGCCACCACCGGCGCGCCCGTTCTTTCGGCGATCACGGCAGGCTCGGCGATCTGGAGAGTGTTCGGATCCGCCGCTGCCTTGACGCCTGGACTCGGCTCAGGCCTGCCCTGGTGATAGATGGTCTGGCCATGCGAGCCGATGACGGAAAGGCGCCTCGGCGAAACGTGTCCCGCGCGGCACACCTCCAAGGCAGCCTCGGCAAACAGTCCACCAAGCAAGAAGTTAAGCTGGCTGATTCCCCCGGACGTCGTCTGCTCCCCTGCCGCGACGCGCATGATCCATTGCTGCACCTCGGGAGGGTAGGGAACCGTGACGAAGGCCAGCAAGCGCACTCGCGGATGATCCTCAGGGCCGCCCAGGCGCACCAGGGCCGCATCGATTCCGTCCATCGAGGTGCCGGAGATCAACCCCACGGCGAGTCGGGCTCTGTTAATGGACTTATTGTCCATACTGTTCCCTGCCCTCTCCTCACCAGCGACGGCGATCCTTTGTTTTCACAGACATTCTCGCTTTGTTCCCTGGTTTTTCACTGTTACAAGCCCGGTTTCACGCGAAGGCGCAAAGCACGCAAAGTCCCACCACCCCCAAACCCCTCTTCATCCGAGGAGGGGGGCCCGGAAATTCCCCTCCTTGGACAAGGAGGGGTTAGGGGTGGTCGATTTCTTGACCGGTCCTTTGTTTTCATAGACATTCTCGCTTTGTTCCCTCGTTTTTCATTGTTACAGGCCCGATTTCACGCGAAGGCGCAAAGCACGCAAAGGCCCACCACCCCCGAACCCCTCCTCATCCGAGGAGGGGGAGCCGGAAATTCCCCTCCTTGGACAAGGAGGGGTTAGGGGTGGTCGATTTCTTGACCGATCCTTTGTTTTCATAGACATTCTCGCTTTGTTCCCCGAAATCTATAGCGCCGACGTTCAGGCCGGCAGTCTTGCATTGCCAGGATGCTGACCTGAAGGTCAGCGCCAACGCCGCGGTGCATTTCTCCCCGCCGGCGGCCACAAGCGCCGCCCCTACCGTTACGCGCTTCTTTGTTCCCGGCAGTCAAATCAAGGCGTCCGGACCCCACAGCACCCGCAATAGTAGCCTATTGCTATGGGTTTTGTCAAGAGACAAACAGCGCTAGTCATGATGGGTCCGAGCTTGCGAAGGCAGCTGAGAAGGCGGTGAACCGTTTTATGAGCTTGTCCAGCGAGCGGCGCGAGAGCTTGCTGAGGGCAGGCCGCAGGCCTCGCTTCACATGCTGAATCCGCTTGAGAGCTTGTTCGACGCGAGGGCCGGGAAGTTTCCCGGAATGCAACGCGGCGCACCAGGCCGCATGCACGCGCTCGGCGGCTTGAGGCTCCTCTACCACCAGCATGTCGCACCCCGCGCCCACAGCCTCGACGGCTGCCTCCTCCAAACTCAAGGTTCCACGCACGGCTTCCGTTTCGAGTCCGTAGGCGATGGCCATACCGTCGTAGCCCAGCTTGACGCGGAGCAAGCCTTCCACAATCTTGGGCGACAGCCCGGCGGATTGCGGCAAATCAAAGTCGTAGGCCTTGTAAGCCGCGGCGCTTACCAAAACGAGCGGAAGCCGGGGCAAAAGCGCGCGATAGGGGACCAGGTCCTCGCGCCACAACTCGGCCATGGATTTGGAAACCAGTGGCAGTTCGGTGGCGCCGGCGGTTCGTGCTCCGCCAAGACCAGGGAAATGTTTTCCGCAAGCCCGCACCTCATGCCCCTCGAGCCCTTCCAGAAACGCTCCGCCACACTCCGCCACCTGCTGAGGGTCGGCGCTAAACGTGCGCGTTTCCGTAGGAGCACGCCACGGCGTGCCGCTACCCGGATTCAGGCCGGGCGACGCGAGATCGAGCAAGGGGGCGAAATCGGTGTTGAAGCCGAGAAGTTCGAGAGCAGCGCCGACAAGTTCACCCAAGCGCTCGACGCACGCGCGCCCTTTCCCGGCGGCCGCGCGCGGCGAAGGTAGAGGAGGCAAGAAGGCTTTGAGCGGATTCATTAGCCCGCCTTCTTCCCGGAGAGCAAGGAACGGCACGGTTGGGATTAGGGAGGCCGCCTTGGACAGGAATTCACGGACGTTCTCGGCCCCGCCGTGAAGCGGCGCGTCAACAAGCACACCGCCTGGAGCCAAACTGCGCAGCGTTTGCTCGAGGGAGGAATTCCAACGCGGCTGGTTCAGTTTCAGGAACAGCACTTGGCCGAGTTCGTTTTCGTGCAACTAGCCCCTCACTTGTCCCGTGGCAGCTGATTGAAGTTTCGTTCGGTCAGCGGCTCTGCCGCCCTGTCTTGCGGAAAGGCTTTGAAGGTGTGAAAAAATCAGCCAGCCTGTCATCCGGAGTCCTTCGCTGTCATCCTGAGCGCAGCGAAGAGCCTGTCCTGAACGAAGTGAAGGAATCTCGCTCTGCCGATGGAACTGGCTGAAGGCGAAGGAACTCAAAGCGAGATTCTTCGCTTCGCTCAGAATGACAGCGCATGCATATTTTTGCCTTTCGCCGATTTTTTCACACCTTCTTTCCCTTTCCGGACCTCCGTTAAGCTTCGCTGGTGTTTCGGCGAGGCTTCGCCTCGCCGGTTGAGGCGCAGCCTCAACCTAAGAACAAGACTTATGGCCGCGCCCGGAAAGGCAAAGCCTTTCCGCAAGACAGGGCGGCGGAGCCGCACATGCCGGTCGGACGAATCGCAGAAACCTCAGGCACAGGCAGGAATGCCTGTGCTACCGCCGTGATCAGAGTCATGAGGACTGAATCTGCTTTTTCAATTCCGCCAGCAGGATCAAGGCCTCGATGGGTTTCAGGTTATCGAGGTCGGCGCTTTCGATGGCGTTCACGACGTCGGCGTTCAACGGCGTAAAAATCGTGAGCTGCACAGGTCCGGTTTTCTCGCTGTCGGGCTTGGCCGTCAAGCGCTCGCTCAGGGTGTGCTCGGTCTGTTCGTGGCGCGAGAGGATCTCCCGCGCCCGCGCGATAACCTTGCCGGGCAGGCCAGCCAGGCGAGCGACTTCGATGCCGTAGCTCTTATCGGCGCTTCCCTGTTCCACTTTGCGCAGGAAGACGATGTTGGATCCGGATTCGCGCACCGAGACGTGATAATTGCGCACGCCGGGGAGAAGCTCGGCCAACTCCGTAAGCTCGTGGTAGTGGGTGGCGAAAAGGGTCTTGGCCCGGGTGTGGGTTTGCAGGTGTTCGACCACCGCCCAGGCAATCGCCAGGCCGTCGAAGGTGGCGGTGCCCCGGCCCACTTCGTCCAGCAAGACGAGGCTGCGCGGCGTGGCGGTGTTCAGGATAGTCGCGGCCTCCGTCATCTCCACCATGAACGTCGAGCGCCCCCGCGCCAGGTTATCCGAGGCGCCGATGCGGGTGAAGATGCGGTCGAAAATCGGGAGGCGAGCGCGCCCTGCGGGCACAAAGCTCCCCATCTGGGCCACCAAGGCAATCAAGGCCGCCTGGCGAAGGTAGGTCGATTTTCCGCCCATGTTCGGCCCCGTAATGATCAGGATCAGGTCCGTGCCGGCGTTCATGTAGAGATCATTAGGAATGAACTTGCCGGATTGGCCTTCCTCGTTAAGGCGCTCAACCACGGGGTGGCGTCCGCGCTCGATAACCAGCTCGCCATCCGGGGAAAACTCCGGGCGGTGATAGTGGCGCTCCGCGGCAAGGTGGGCGAAGCAGGCCAGAACATCCAGTTCCGCCAGCACCGCCGCCGTCTGGCGGATGCGCCGCGCTTCATTCGCCACCTGCCGCCGCGTGGCCAGGAACAGGTCGCGCTCGAGAGTGTGGCTTCTCTCCTCCGCATCCAGGATCTTCGCTTCCAGTTCTTTCAACTCCGGTGTGGTAAACCTTTCGGCATTCACCAACGTCTGTTTGCGTTCATAGTCCGCCGGGGCAAGGCGAAGATTGGCCTTCGAGACCTCGATGTAGTAGCCGAAAATGCTGTTGAAGCGGACTTTCAAAGAGGCGATGCCGGTGCGCTCGCGTTCACGGGCTTCGATCTGGGCCAGCAACTGTTTGCTGTTCTGGCTCAGGTCGCGAAGTTCGTCGAGTTCCGCGTTGTAGCCCGGCCGGATCAGTCCGCCCTCGCTCAAAAGCACGGGAGGCTCGGGATGAATCGCTTTCTCGAGCAAGTCCCGTACATCTGCGAGCTCGTCCAGATTCTCCCAGAGTTTCTTGAGTCGCGCCGACTGGAAATGGTTGAGATAAGTGCGCAGGAGCGGGAGGGCCTGAAACGACTGCTTCAGCGCCAGGAGATCCCGCGCGTGGGCGGTCTCGAGCGTCACCTTGCTCAGCAGGCGCTCGAGGTCCTGAACGCCGCCCATCGCCCGCCGCAACTCTTCCCGCTCGATAGTGGATTTCAGCAACTCCTCGACTACGTCCAGGCGGGCCTCGAGCTCGGCGCGGTCAAGCGAGGGGCGGAGCATCCACGCCTTCAACTTACGCGCCCCGAGCGAGGTGACGCACTCGTCCAGGACCCCCAGCACCGTCGCGGCGCGCGATTCCCCGAAGGCAGGCTCGATCAATTCAAGGTTGCGCATGGTCGCCGGGTCGAGGACGAGAGAGTCCTGTTGTTGATAGAAGCGGATGCCGTCCAGGTGCGAGAGCGACCCGCGCTGGGTCTCCCGCACATAGTGGAGCGCCGCGCCGGCGGCCGCCACGGCCAGCGCATGACCCTCGAGACCGTAGCCGGCCAATGTCGCCACACGGAAATGATCTCGCAGGAGCCGGGCGCCATACTCCTCGGCAAAGACCCAGTCTTCAAGACGCGTTTGGGTGAGGGAAGCAAGCGGAACGGGGCGTGCATCCACGGGGCTCGTGGGGCGCGAGGCCACCAGAAGCTCACTGGGCCGCATGCGCTCCAGTTCCTCCTGCAGGCGCGCCGCGGCTTCGGGGCCCGAAAACTCCGTCGAGCGAAAATCGCCGGTCGAGAGGTCTACGAAAGCCAGGCCCAAACTGCCGTCGCGCTCCGCCAGCGCCGCCAGGTAATTGTTCTCGCGCGGCTCGAGGATTTGCGAATCGATCGCCGTTCCCGGGGTCACCACGCGAGTGACTTCGCGTTTCACGAGCTTCGTGGCGAGGCGCGGATCCTCCATCTGGTCGCAGATGGCGACACGAAAACCACGGCGGACGAGCTTGGCGATGTAACCTTCGGCGGCATGATAGGGAACGCCGCACATCGGAATCGCCACGCCCTTCTCCTTATTGCGGGAAGTCAGCGTGATTTGCAGCTCCTTCGAAGCCACCACCGCGTCTTCAAAGAAGAGTTCGTAGAAATCTCCCAGGCGAAACAGCAAGAGCGCGTTGGGATGGCGCTCCTTAATGGCGCTGTACTGCCGCATCAACGGTGTGGAGAATTCACTCATGGGTGCGTTCGGGTTCTTCGACCATTATAGCTTCGCTGGCGAGACTTCGCGAAGACTTCATGATCCTTCGGCTCACCACCTGTGGTGAAGATGATTCCCCTCCTTGGTAAGGAGGGGTCAGGGGTGGTTGCCATTCGCTGAGGATGCCACCCACCACCCCCGCCCCTCCTCCCGCTGAGGAAAGGAGTTATTTTCAGGGCAGCGGAGGATCCCTTCATTTGTACGTGAATCTCTTGGCCGTCACAAACTGCGGAGATCCTTCGCTTCGCTCAGGATGACAGCCGGTCGAATCTCTCGCTCCTTCTGTAGGCCAGAGTGAGCCGCTCGCATCGCGGGCTGCGAAGACGCCGGTGGAACTCAGTTTAACGCCTAGGGGTTTCCCCTTAGTGTTGACTGGTACTTTAGTAGTCTTGAGTGCAATTGCGAGAAGCGTTACTTATAGAGCGCTGGCCACGAGTTTCTCCGCCAACTCGAGAGGGCGAGTGGGGCTCCGGCTCGTGCCACCAGCCGACTGCGCGCCGGCGCGGGGTTCCCTTGGCTATTCGGCGTGCAAGCCTATTGAAGCGGCATTATGGTTTTTGGAGGTTAAATTGAACTGCCTTCGTTTGGGGATCAGATTTCCGGTGGAGTTTCCGGTCACGGTGCAATGGAAAACCCGCCCGGGCAAAGTGCGCCGGATCCAGGGCAAGATTACGACGATGAGCGGCAACGGAGTTTTTATGCGGCTTCCCTCACAACTTCGTCCGAACACCAGGGTTGTCTTGACGGTGAGTTTACCTGCCGAAATTACAAAAGTCCCGCTTAAGATTCGCTGCCAGGCCCGCGTGGTCAGCCGAAGGGAAACCGAAACTTATCCCTTCGGCGTCGGCGCGGTCATTGACGATTATCAAATCCAGACCACTCGCCCGAAGCCGTGAAGTCGGCACAACCTGACCATTAACTCAGCCGGCATCTCGCCAAAAGTCATGTCATTCCCGCGAAAGCGGGAATCCATCGGTTTCTAGGCTGACGATGGGTCCGCGCGTTCGCGGGGGCGGCCGTTGCTGACGTTCCTTGCTTGTAGGGGGACGGCTTGCCGTCCCCAAATGAACTGGGTGGTACCCGGGAGCGCGGGCATCCTGCCCGCAGTGTGTCTGCAATTGCGGCGCGAAGGGCGGGCAGGATGCCCGCGCTTCCAGATATTTTCAGAGCATCTCAGAATGGCAGCCGGTGGATTTGGATTTCCAACCGGACGCAGAACGATCAGGATTCGGTTACTGGCGGTTGTTGGCGTGCGGTTTCGACGAGGGGCAACTCGAGCTTGTGGTGAAGGGCATAGAGCACCAGTTCCAAGCGGTCTGAAACGCCAACCTTATCGAAGATGGAGCGCAGGTGGTTCTTTACCGTCTGCTCCGCTATAGCCAGCCGCCGAGAAATCTCACGGTTGGGGAAGCCTTGCATGAGGCAAGCAATCACATGCTTCTCCCGCAGCGTGAGCGTGTCGACAGGCCGCGCGAGAGGCTTTTGTAAAAATTCGACGGGCTTGACGGTGGGGACCGGCGTCGCCTTAACCGGAGTAACCTTATTCCTCATCGATTCCCTGACGCACTTCGCGAAGCGCGAGAGCGCCGCGGATCTCGGAATCACATTGGCGGCCCCGGATTCCAAATGGCGAGAGGGCCCATCCCCCACCACGGTCGAAGCGGTAATCACCACTTTGCTGAGCGGTGAGACACGCCGCACCTCGTCCATGAAGTTACCGGGCGATTCGGCGGCGATCTCTTCTTGAACCACCAACAGGTGCGGCTTGAACCGTTCTGCCAAGCTAACGGCCTGCTCACTGTTTGCAGCTTGCGCTATCACGCGCAGGTCGTCCTCGAGCGAGAAGAGTTGTCTTATTCCAAGGCGGAAGACCTCTTCCCGGTCGGCTAAAAGTATCCGGATTTTCTTTGGTGTGGGCGCTTGTTTCATTGACGGAGAGGAGCGGGTGACTCGTGTGCCCGTAGCCATGGCGATGGGAGACTAGGCCGTCGCGGCCTTTCGTCGCGAAGGCCGGAGTTTGAAATCTTCAATGATTGCTGAGATGCCTTCACCTCTGCCCGCGGGGCTCTTGCGAACAACACGCCCCATACAGGTAAGTTTGACGGGGACCTTGGTCAATTCAACGGGTAAATTGATCGTGACGTTGATCGTGGTGCCGAGCGGCAGGTCCTTGGGGATCACTACGAGCAGCCCGCTCGAACTGATGTCGCCAATTTCCCCTTGCACCGGCCCCGCACTCTTGCCCCGGGAAGTCCAACGGACTTCCGCGGGTAGCCTTAACGGATAACGCTTGCCTTGTCGCTGCTCATTCATAGATGAAATTCCGGTTCATATTAGCACAACGGGGGTCAACAGATTCCAGTTATTTTTCGTGCCGCACGCGGCTGGATCCGCGCGGTGTAGGCGTAGGGCTTGCCCCATAAGCGTTTACTTAAGGCGCCGGGACTTCGAAAGCCGCGGAGCGGCGCCAGAAAGTAGCCCACGGCGTGAGCCGTGGGACGGAACGTGGCGTTAATATTCACAGCCC
>JBEKLY010000076.1:0-27034 GCA_050010015.1 Terriglobia bacterium | reverse complement strand
GCACCAACGTGATGACGCGGGGCGGAGAGAGGCAGTATCACGGCACCGCCTGGGAATTCGTGCGCAACGACATTTTCAATTCCAATGCCTTCTTTCGCAATGCCACCGGACAGCCCAAACCGAATCTGAAACAAAACCAGTTCGGACTTTCACTGGGCGGCCCGGTGCTCAGAAACAAGTGGTTCTTTTTCGGCTCCTACCAGGGAACGCGGCAGGTGAACGGGCTCGACCCGACCTCCGTGGCCACGGTCATCCTTCCTCCTCTGACCGGCGACCGGTCAGCAGCGACCCTGGCGGCGGAGTTCTGCCCCGCGAATCACGTGCTGACCAGCGGCCCGGATGCGGGTCAACCGGACCCAAACTATCTGACCTTTGCGGGCGGTAAGCAATTGGACTGCGCGAACCGGAATACCGCCACGACCGCTCCCATCAATCCGGTGGCGCTGCGCATTCTGCAAACTACGTTGCCCGACGGCTCATTCCTCTTGCCGGTACCACAGACGATCCTCCAGTCCGGCAGCAATGCGGGCATGGGTTTCTCGTCCTTCAGCTTCCCGTCTTATTACAACGAGGATCACCTCGTCGCCAACAGCGATGTTGTCGCCTCATCGGTCAACACCCTGTCGTGGCGCGGCTTTTTTTCACGAATCCACCAGCGTCGATCGCTGGGAGCGCCGGGCGGGGCGACCGTCACCCCGGTGCTTCCCGGCTCCGGCTCTCCCCAAGCACTCCATGCTGAGGACGCGGCGCTCTCCTTGAAGCTGAACTCGCTGCTGACGCCCAAGGTGACCAATGAAGCGCGGTTTGCCTACACGCGAACTCTTCAGACAGCCCGCGGCGTCGGCACGCCCGATGCGGATTCATTCGGCATAACCCCCGTGGATCCGTTTTTCCCTTTTCCCCCCGAAGTCACCATGCTGGGCCCCATGGGAACGTTTCGCTTTTTCGGCAATGGCGCCAACGATTTCTCCATGCTCACGAACACGCTCACCTGGACTGACAGTCTCTCCCTGGTGCACGGAAGGCATAATGCGCGGGTGGGCGGAGTTTTCCTCTTGCAACACAACGAGCGGCTGGACACCGGCGCCGCGCGCGGCAAGATCACCTTCGAATCGTTTGAGGACTTGCTGGTGGGCCTGAGCGCCGCGGACAACGAAAGCCCCGTCGGCCGCAGCAATATCGAAACCGTGAGAGCCAACGAAGGAGTGGGACCGAACGGCGAGGTGCAGTACCAATACCGGCACTATTACGCGGCGGGCTTCGCGCAGGACGATTTCAGGGTGACGCCGCGCCTGGCGCTGAACGCCGGCCTGCGCTGGGAGTATGTGGGACCCTCGTCCGACAAGGCAGGCGAGATCGGCAACGTGTGGCCGTCGCTCCTGAATCAAGCGCCGATGCCGCCGCTCGCGGGAACTCTGGCCGGCGATGTGGTTGCGGCCAATTACCATCCCGCCCTGATCAATCCTTACACGGGCCAGCCGTTTGGGCGGCCTCCCATGGGAGTGTGGACCAGCGCCCATCGCAGTTTCTATCAGAACAGCACTCCGCTCCGGAAATTTGCGCCCCGGTTTGGTTTTGCGTGGCAGCCGTTCGGAGCAGCGGGGCGCACCGCGGTGCGCGGCGGTTACGGCTGGTTTTACCAGGCGCCGCCATACAGCGCCAATGCCGGAAACGCTCCCCTCTTCACCGCGGCGCCGTTTGCGCAGGGATTCACCAATACCGACGCCGCCAACGGCCAGTCGGACCTCCAGAAGCTGTTTCCGACGACGACGCTCGGCTTTGTTCCGCGCACCCCGTCTTCCCAACTTTCTGACCGGATCGCCGGCCCGGAATACAAAATTCCGCGGCTCCAGCAATGGAATCTGAGCATCCAAACCAGGCTGCCCAGGGCTTTCATCTTTGATATCGGCTACGTGGGATCGTACGGGGACAATCTGCTGATCGGCGTGGGCCTCAACCAGCCCTCTCTCGCGAGGCCCTCAAACCCGATCAACTGCGGCTACGCGGGCGCGCCCACCGGCTGCATTACAACCAATACCGCCGTCAACGCGGGCGAGCGGGTTCCTTACCTGGGAGAGACCCCGTCCGCATTGACGGACAGCGAGTTTGCCGGCGAGTCCTGGTATCACGGCCTGCAGGCGACGCTGCGCAGGCAGATTACCCACGGCCTGACCTTTCAGTCCGCCTATACCTTTTCGAAGGCCATGAACGACACTTCCATTTACAACGACTTGAATTATCTCGCCAGGAACTGGGCGCGCGCCGCCTTTGACCGCACCGAGCGGAGCGTTAACAACTTCGATTACCAGTTCCCCACTCCTGTTCACGGCACCGGCGCGGCGGCAAAACTGTTGAATGGGTGGTTCACAACCGGGATCATCGTTCTGCAGAGCGGATTGCCGCTGACCCTGAGCGATCCGAACGGCGGCACGGTCTACGGTGAAGCCTCTCCCTCGACCGTTACTCTCTGTCCGGGTCGATCGCTCGCTTCGGTGGCCACACCCGGCGGCCTGGAATCGAGGCTTGGCGCCTGGATCAACATGCAAGCATTGTGTTCTCCCCCCGCCATCGGCTCCGATGGTGCAACCGGGTACGGCAACACAGGGCAGAACTTCCTCGACGGGCCGCCGCAGATCAATACGGATTTTTCGCTGGGAAAGACGACCGTGGTGGGTGGCGTGCGGGAAGATGCTGAACTCGCGTTCCGCGTCGAATTCTATAACTCCCTCAACCATCCCCAGTTCAGCAACCCGGGCACAACGCTTGGCACGGCAAACTTCGGTGTGATCACTCAAACCTCGGTGGCCCCTCGCCTCATCCAGTTCGCACTAAAATACATGTTCTGACGGTGCCGGATATGCCCATTTGATTGGATTCAAGAGCTGCTCTGCATCGCAGCCCACTCGGGCGACGGTTTCTGGGCCCTCCAGGCGCGCCCGGCGAATTTTGGATTCCAGCTCATCCCTGCGGATACGCACGTCCCGAGTTATGCCGAGCACACCGGGAGCGCAAAGTGGTGGGCGCATTACTATTTTGGCGTGACGACGCTCGTGAACGGCACGGAAGACATGGCAACCCGTGCCCAGCGGTTGCGAGCGCATGCCTGCGCGATGGCGGGGCAACCCGCGCCCAAGCACAAGGTGCCGCCGGCACCAGCCATCACCCTGGTGGGGCTTGCCGGGCTGGTCGCCTGGCGAGGCTCGGCGGGCGCGGCGCGTTACTCAGTTGAGCGACTGGACCCGGGCGCGCGTAAGTGGAAAACCGTCTGCGACCGGTGCGCGATCACCGCAGTTCGGGATCTCGCGGAGGACATGCCGCTCATCATCGGTACGCTGGGTCACGCCATGGTGTTGACGGGACTCACCTACAATCGGGACGTGCATGGCAGGGGCGTGGTGACGAGTGCAGTGGTGCGTGATCCTTGACCCTACCCAGGCCTCCCTGACGGCCGGCGCGTGCTTGAGCGCCCGGAGGTGGTTCGGTACCAGCTTTCTAGCTCGCATCCGGGCGCAAAAGAACTATTCGGGCAGCCGCCCCGCTGCAAGAACGAAGTTGGGTGTGCACCCCCGCAACTCGCCCTTCCGCATCGTAGGGCCCGTCTGCAGCGAATACCGCATGGTGGCCGACGGATGGAAGGGCGTGGGGAAAAGGGGCGGGAGTGAAGCTCTCCCGGTCGGAGACGGGAGTCCCGCCCCGGTTCGAAATCGCAGCGGAGAACGCCCTCATGGTCTTATCAGGATCTTCGAAGTGCCGCCCCCGGTTGTTACAGTTCCTCCATGGGCGTCCTTGTTGAGGTAGTCATGGTCATAGCTGTAATAGCCACAAGCCTTGCAGCTTACGTGCGCCATGAGCACCGTACCGTCATGTACCTCGAACTTTAAACCTGCAGACGTGTCGAAGGGGGAACCTTCGTTATATTTGAAATTAACCGATTTGTCCTGATGGTCATCGTTGACGTTCCACTTTACATTGTAGCCGGCAAAGCCGTAGGCATTCCCATCTGCCACCGTGGCGTCTTTGTCGACTCCCGAGGTCGGGAGTGCTGCCGGTTGCAATGCTCCATTCCCTCCAGGACCCGAAATGGTGACCTCAACATCAACTCCGGCAATCTTGACGGTAACGTTGATCAAGTCTATGCCGCCTGGAAAGAAAAGAGCGGGTTGGCCGTTGCCAGTCACTTCACCTGGCTCCTCAGCGTCTAGTTCCGGTTTTACAGGGAGCTCCAGGTTCTGGACAATTGAATGGAGCAGGTTTTTCGCTTTCGAGGTCGCATCGTCGATTCCGGTTGCGGGCAATTGCTTGTTGTTTTCCATTTGTTTCTCCTCTTGAGCGGGAATTTGGAATCTTAGCGTTCATTGAATTAGGGTTTTCGATGTAGCGTCGAGTCCTGGCTGTGGGTGACGGTCACGGGACGCATTGGAGCTTGCGTGGCGCTTGCCGCCGGACCGGAAATCTTCACTTCCACGCTGTCGGTCCCGAATCCCACAGTTACGTCGATGAGAGTGATACCCTGCGGGAAAAAACGGCGAGGCTTCCCGTCCTCCTTTGCTGCAGGTGCTTCCCGGCCAGGTGTGCGCGGAGTGGCGTGCTGCGGGAAATCACCGACAACGGCATCCAACACCTGCTGTGCTGCACAGGCCAGGTCCAAGGTGTCGCATGGATTCTCGTTTTTCATATTCGATGTCCTCCTTAGCATGAAATCAGAATGTTGTACTTAAAAGCCCATCTGGGATCGGTCGAACGAATATCCGTGTCAGACTGCCTGATCGTCCACGGAAAGCCTTACAGATTGCCCTTTTGCTCAGTTCCGCCATATCGCTTTAACAACGATTGTAGTTTGCCATTCTTGCGCAGGTTGTCGAAGGCCGGGATCTGAAGTATCGTGCTGGCGGTGAGCCCATGTCGCAGCGCATTCTCGAGATAGCGCACCGCCAGGTCCGGTCGAGAGTCGGAATAAACCATGGCAGCATCTTCCAAGACATCCGGATCGGTGGGTGCAAGTTTAAGCGCGCGGCCTATCGTTTCTTCCGCGCGCGCGTCTTGCTCCAAGGAGGAATAGTAGGACGCAAGGTTACCCAACACCGTCGCATCGCGCGGATTGACCGCGAGTTGTTCCTGGGCTAACGTGGCGGCCTTCGCAAAGGCCTTTGCGGCCTCGCCCCGCTGCCCGCCGTAGTAATAGGCAGACGCCAGATTTCCCCAAGTCATATAGTCTCGATCATCCAGTTGGAGGGCACGCAGGCACTGGGTTGCCGCGTTCTGGAACTGACGCAGATCGAAGTATGCCGTTGCCAGGTTAGTGTAGGCATCATAGTCGGGGCGAATCGAAATTGAATGCTGAAGAGCCTCAATGCCCTGCTGGTAGCGGCCTTCCATGATGTAAGCCCCCCCGAGATTGCTCCAGCCGAGGGAACTGTCTGGAGCTATCGATACGATATGGGCAAACATCTCAGCCGCATCGCTATACCGCCCTTGGTTGAAGTCGAACGCACCCAGCGCATTGTACCCATACCAATATTTCGGGCGGAGAGCAATCGCCTTCCTGTATGTAGCTTCGGCCTCTTTCGGTTTGTTGAGACTCGCGTAGGTCTTCGCCAGTCCGGCGACGGCGTCATCGCTCGTTGGCTCCAATTCCAACGCGCGCCGGTATTGGACTAAGGCCTGCTGATACTCGCCGGTGCCGCGCAGGACCTGTCCGAGGCAGGCGTGGCCGGAGGATTCGGATTCGCCCAACTCGACGGCATGCGCGCAATCCCTTTGGGATAACGTGCTCCACTGGGGGTCGCGGGTGGCTTCATATTTCTTCCAATAAGCTTCACCCAGACCCGCCAGCGCGCGAGCATAATAGGGATCCTGCTTAAGCGCACCGCTGAACTCGGAAATTGCCAAATCGATATTCTCGGGCTTGGCAAATTCCTCCAGATACCCCTGCCCGCGGAGGTAGTGAGCGAAGGCGCTCGACTCGCTCGTGCCTTGCCCGTTAAAGGAGGCTTGCTCTTTGGGCTCAAGTTCAATTTCCAGCATGTTAAGCACGCCGGAAGCTACTTCTGACTCGAGACCAATGGGATCGCTGGATGCCGCGACGAATTCGCTCGAGCGCAATTGGCGGTTCGTGGTCGCGTCAATCAGAACGGGCATAACGTGCACGGAGCCGCTCACCTGTAGCCAGGTTCCTTCGATGACCAGGTTCACCCCGAATTCCTTGCGGGCGTCGGTGGCGGTCGTGACGTGCCTGTCGCGCACTTCGCTGGCTGGAATCACCTGGAATTGCGGCCGCCCGGTAAGCTGGGAGAGCTTGGCGCTTACGACCTCCGAGAGGCCATCTGCGAAAGCCTTGCTGCCGGCATCCGCGCCGGCGACAGTGAAGGGCAGCACGGCCACTTGCTTCTGCCCGGGGACCGGGTGCAGCAATCCATAGACCCACGGCCGCACGCGAGTCACAGCCACCCAACTCAGCAGTACCGCTAAAAACAAGGCCGCGGTTGCGATCGCAATTCTGCGGACTGTGCGAGGGTGTGATTCCCGCACTGTCTCGAGGTCCCTTAGCAACTCGCCGGCGTCGGAATAGCGTCGCGCGGGGTCTGCCTGAAGCATCTTGGTCAAGATGCGCTCAATCGCCGGCAGGGTCGCTGGGCGATCGAAGACTGCTCGCGCGGAAGCGTCGGAGGAGGCCGTTGGACGTCTGCCGACGCTGGCCTCGAAGAGGGTAACGCCGAGCGAATAGATGTCGGACCTGGGGTCCGGGGCCGTACCGGCGAGGACCTCCGGCGCCATGTAATTCGGAGTCCCGATCAACCCTTCCAGTTCCGAAGTAGTCGTGGTGCTGCCGGCCTCGCTGGCCGGCAATCGTTTAGCGATGCCAAAGTCCAGAATCTTCACCAGCCCCGACGGGGTCAGCATGATGTTATCCGGCTTGATATCGCAATGGACGATCCCCTTCTGGTGAGCTGCCAGAAGCGCTCCCGCACACTGAATGGCGATATCGAAGAACTCGGGCACCGTCAAGGGAGAGGAGATCCTCTGGCGCAGGGTGTTCCCCTCGACGTATTCCATCAAAAGGAACGCCTCGCCTCCCTCCTCCAACAGGTCGTATACGTGCGCGATGTGCGGGTCGTTGAGAGATGAGGCGCGCCGGGCTTCGCGCAGAAGATTGCTCCGGAAGCGGTCGTCCGTCCGCATGGCCGGGGGCAACCGCTTGAGAGCCAGCGAACGCTTCAGCATGGTGTCGTCAGCGAGGTAAACCTCTCCCATGCCCCCTGCACCCAGCTTGCTGCGAATGCGAAACCGCCCCTGGAGCACTGTGCCGGTAAGATCAGCTTCGCTGCTGGGCGCGCCCGATTCGGCGCTCTTGAATCCTGCGGTGGTCTTCGCGCCTGCGACGACCGGCCGTTCCAGGAAACCTGCCGTGCGCCCATCTTCGGCCAGCATGCGTTCGATTTCCTGGAGAAGATCCTCATCGCCGCCACAGGCCTCACGGAGGTACGCACTGCGGCCCTGCGGCTCCACTTCCAGCACCGCATCGAAAATCGCGCTGATCTGGTTCCAACGCTGAGGGGTCATTTCTTTTCCACGCGGACCTGACTGTTAAGCCAGTCCTTGGCTCGTCTCCAATCGCGTTTGATGGTCTTTTCGGAAATCTTGAGCACCTCTGCGGTTTCCTCCGCTGACAGCCCGCCAAAGTAGCGTAGCTCCACTACTTGACTTTCCCTGGGGGCAAATTCGGCAAGCTTTTTCAGTGCGCCGTCCAACGCCAGGAGCTCCGTTGACCGCCCTTCGGCGAAGACCAGCGACTCCTCCAGCGAGAGGTTGACATGGCCGCCTCCCCTCTTTTCGGCGTTGCGAGCGCGGGCATAGTCAATCAGAATGGAGCGCATCGTGGTCGCGGCGATGGCAAGAAAATGGGCGCGATTTTGCCAGTTGGGTTCCGCTTGTCTGGCAAGCTGAAGGTAGACCTCATGTACGAGCGCAGTGGGTTGCAGCGTATGGTTCGGGCGCTCACTCCGCATGTGACGAGCGGCCATGCGGCGCAATTCGTTGTAAATCAGGTTGAAGAGCTCGGAGCGGGCATGCTCATTGCCCTCTCTCCACTCGGCGAGTAAGCGGGTGACCTCTCCAGTTGAGGACATACCCTTCCCCTTGGATGCAAAAGCTGCCCTGGACGAGAATACCTAATGTTAATATACCAACTTGTCCTGGAGGGAGGAAAATTCTTTTTCCGCCTGCATCGACGAAAGTGTAGGGGATGCACTGATACCTAGCGATAGCGGTTAGATTAACGCATTCAATTTCACCATTTCCAGTGAATAACGATTCGCGGCCCTTTGCGATCCTCCATGTTGTGGGGGAAGTTCACCCCGCGTATATTCACGTCCCCGCCGCTCAGTTCGCGGGCCAGACGCACGTAACCATCGATGTCTCCTGATCTTGACAAATCCCTCGCCTTGGGGGAGAAAGTGGCAAGCGTAGCGAGCCGAGTGAGGGGGGGGTGGCAGACACATCATGATTCTCAAGAATTATGCAAAACACCACACTAGCGCCCGCATGGCGACGGCTAGTGAGGTTGACTCATGACCTTCAATCTGGTGGCGCTGGCTCTGGCGGGCATTGCGGGCGCCTCATTTGCCTTGCCGATGATGTACTTCCGTGGCTGGCGGTGGGAGCACGTCTGGGTCGGCCAGGCGCTCACCAGCAATCTTGCCTTTCCCCTGCTGAGCCTGGCGCTTTTGTGGGGACAGTTTCGAATGCAGCTCACGGAGTTTTCCGTGGCCCGTTTGGCAGTCATCGTCGCGCTGGGAATGGCCTGGGGATTGGGGGGTACCGGCTACGGGCTGTCCCTGGTCCTGCTGGGTTTGTCGTTCACCTATTCGGTAATTTTCAGTGTGACGACCCTATTCGGCGCACTTCTCCCCATGTGGATCGGCCTGCGGGGCCGGCCGGAGCATCTGATTTGGTTCAGCCTGGGTTTGGGTCTGTGTGTGGCCGGAATCATCATCATCGCCGTCGCAGCGGCACGCAGGGAGAAAGAAACCTCCGGCCGGACGATTACCCCGGAGACGCTGGCCGTGCCCGTTCCTCCCCTCCCTTACAAGGCGGCCCTGCTCATTACCGTAGCTGCGGGATTCTTTTCCGCCGCAATGGGACTGGCCCTGGTGGTCAATGAAGACCTGGTCAACGACCTGGTCGCGCACGGTGCAATGCCCGCAGTCGCCCCACTGATCGTCTGGGCTCCGCTGGGGGTGGGCTCCGCCGCCGTCAGTCTGATTTTTGGACTCTGGTGCGCGTGGCGTTCCTCAAGCGCGCGCAGCTTTATCGACGCGCACCCTAGGCGTAACTGGCTTCTGGCCGCACTGATGGGAGTCCTCGGTTTCGGCGTGCTGCTGCTTTACGGATGGGGTTCCACCGCCCAGGGGCATCCGCCCAAGAACGTCTCGTGGGCGGTTTACATGACGTGCTTCATACTTGCGGGAAACGCCTTTGGACTGCTCACGCGCGAATGGAAACACTGTTCGCGAGGCACCTACGCGCAGTTGACGGCGGGGATTGCACTGCTGCTCGGAGCGATCGTTTCTCTCGCCATGGCCTAAAGCCGCGCATTCCTGCGGTTGCGCGCCGGGCGAGGCGGGGCGGTTGATTCCCGCACGATCAGCTCAGTTTCCAGCTCAAGTTCTCGCCCTGGCTCCTGGTTCTCTACATTCCTTACCAGACAATCTACGACCATCTGCCCCAGTCTCTGGCGGGGAATGTTGACGCTAGTGAGGGACGGGTACAAATACTCGCAGAGATAACTATTATCGAACCCCACCAGCGACACATCGCGGGGGATGGCGATGCCGTGCGCCCACAGGCTGCGGAAGACCCCCAGCGCCACCGGGTCGGCGATGGCGATCACCGCCGTGAAATCGACATGCCCGAGCGCCTTCTGCATGGCTTGTTGCCCGGCTTTGGGTCCGGGGCCGGAGCCGGTGACGATAGCGGCCTCCAGTCCCCCTGGTTTGAACTGCTGCATCGCCTTTTGAAAGGCCTGGGTACGCATGCAGATCGATAGAAAGGCGCTTTCATCCTGCCGCGTATCCGGGTAACTGCGAACGAACAGAATCCTGCGATGACCCAGGTCGAAGAGATACTTTACGGCCTTGAAAATGCCCCCTTCGTAATCGATACGAATGTTGCTGACCGTTTCGCTCACCGTTCCCACGTCCTCGAAGACCGCCGGCATCCTGTGCGCGCACAGCATCTCCAGGACCCTCGGGTCCATCTCCGTGCTCATGATCGCCACGCCGGCCACCCGCATACCAATCATGCGGCGGATGGCGGAGACAAGTTCGGCCTTTGAAAACTGCGTGGAAGCCAAGAGGACTTCGTAGCGCCGCGCCTGAGCCTCCTGGCGGATGGCCAGCGCGATTTCCCCAAAGAAGGGATTCATGATGTCCGACAACACCAGTCCCAGGGCGCGCGTCTTTCCACGCGCCAGGTTTGCGGCATACAGATTGGGCTGATAATTCAGCTTCTGGATGGCATCCAGAACCCGCCGGCGGGTTCCGGATTCGACAGTACCCCTTTCGTTGACGACTGCCGACACCGTGGCGGTGGAAACTCTCGCGCGTTTCGCTACGTCTGCTATGTTGGCCAAATGGGAATTCCTCCGGTTGACCGCTTACTATACTCCCATAAGGGCGTGCAAAACAAGCCGTGGGAGTGTAATTTATAGAAGCGCTTAACTAAACATTTTGTCCGACTGCCAAGATTCCTTCCTAATCTCAAATCGCCTCACGAGACGCACGACACCATCTAAAAATGCGCCTGTGCGGCCCTGCCATGACCAACAATTTTTGCCTTGACAGAAAGCGAGTGAAAGAGTTAGTGTTCATCCCGGCAAATCGCTTAGATTTCGATTGCCTGAGAGTTCTCGCAACCAAGGGTACAATTTATGACCTTACCCGCGCAGTTCCGGGCAGCACGGCGGAGGCGGCCGACGACTGTCCGGAAACCGGGGGTGCAGGCGGCATCGATTTTCACTGTCTTAATCTTGATTCTCCTGGCTTTCGCTCCGGGAATCAGCGGCGAAATCCTCGCCCAGAGGAGCGACCCGTATCGAGAAGGAATTCAGGCTTTTCAGCAAGGAAATGCGGCTGAAGCGCTTCAGCTTTTCCAACAGGCGGCGCAACTCCGCCCCCACGATGCACGCGTGGCGAACGCGTTGGGAAACACCTGGCTTACATTGAATCAGCCTGGCAGGGCTCGCCAGGAATACATGCGCGCACTGACGCTCGATCCGAAGCTGGCGGCGGCGCGGAAAAATCTTGGGATCCTGGAATACCAGCAGGACCACTTTTCAACTGCCCAACGCCAGCTCGAAGCAGCCACCCAGGCCTTACCGCAAGACGCCGTGGCTTGGCGTTTTCTGGGCCTGTCGCTCGCGGGAGAGCGACGGCCAAAAGAGGCGCGGGTCACCTTCGAACGGGCGATCGAACTCATGCCGGAGAACGCGGAAGCGCGTCTTGACCTGGCTCGAGTCGAAGCCCAGAGCGGGGAGCGAGAGGCGGCGCTCGCTGACTACCGTCGGTTGGTGCGGAATGTGGGGCTGGATCCGGGAGGCCAGAAGTCCATCGGGCTCGCGCTCGCCGACTTGGGCGATCACGCGGACGCCATCTCGCAATTCCAGTTTGTTTTGGAGAAACGCCCCGGCGATGACGAAACCTCTTTGGCGCTGGCGCAGAACTACGCGCAAGCGCAACAACCGGAGCAGGCCATCGCGACGGTGCAGCGAAGCCTCCCAAACGCCTCCGATAAGTGCGCCTTTTACACTCTCCTCGGGTGGATCAATCAGCAGAACGGTCATTCCAATGAGGCGGCGGAAGCCTATCGCCAGGCGATCCTGGCTGACCCGAAACGTCCCGAGGCGTATCTCCAACTGTCGTGGCTATACGCGGAATATCGGCACTTCGATGACGGGGCCAAGACGCTTCGGGAAGGGTTGCGGTTCGTTCCAGACCCTTTCAGCCTGAAGCTGCAATTGGCGACGATTCTGACCTTGGGTGGACATGAGCCGGAAGCGGAGCCAGTGCTTCAGGAGGTTATCGCGGCCGACCCTCACAACCCTGCCGGCTATACCACCTTGGTTATCACGTACACACTGCTCGATCCGTCCTACGTGCGGGCGCTTGAAATCGCCGAGAAGGCTGTCAAGCAATGCCCGGAGAGCTATTTGACGCATTACTTGTACGCCGGCTTGTTGTTCCGAATGCACCGGCAGGACTTTGCCCAATCCACGCCGCCCGCCCTCGTGCAGCGGATTAGATCCGAGCTGATGGACTCGATTCGCCTCAATCCTGATTTTCCCCATTCTTCGTATGATCTGGCGCGAGTGGATTTTGAGACCGGGCGTTACCCGGCGGCGGAGCGTGAGGCCCAGGCGGCCCTGCGCGCAGATAAAGAGTTCAGCGAAGCCCGCTATCTACTGGGGAGGATCTACATCAAGGAAGGGCGCAAAGAGGAAGGCCAGGCGGAGATGGCCCGGGTTGAACAGCAGCACGTCGATGATATCCATCAAGTGGAAGCCATGGGCCAAGCTCTGCTGGCTCAACAGGCGGCCGCCACGGGCTCCGCGGCGCGCGGTGTGGCAGGCCCGGCGGAGGCAGTGCGTAATAAGTAGCGCTGTCCTCGAGAGCGGCATCTGCCGGGGCGAAGGCCCGCGCTGGACGGGGAGTGCTGATTTTCTACCGAGGAATCTCGGTTGCTTTTGTGTCGGGTTCGGCGGGTTGTTTACGGAGGATATTATGCAGAAGATGCTGGTTCGATGTCTGTTTATCGTCACGCTGTGGGCGTTGACGGGAATTTCTCCGGCGTGGGCGCAGTACAACGCAGGCTTCCAGGGAGTGATTACTGACTCAACCGGCGCGGTGGTTCCGGCAGTAAAGGTCACCGCCCGCAACCTCGCCACCGGAGTCGAATACCCGGCCACTTCCAACTCCTCTGGGGTTTATCACCTCACCGACCTCCCCCGAGGGACCTACAGACTATCCGCAGAGAAAGAGGGTTTTGCAGTCGCTCAAACCGATGCTCTGGAATTGCACACGGAGGAACTCAAAGGTGTGAACCTGATCCTCACCTTGGGCACCATCACGCAGACGGTCAACGTCACCGGCGCAGCGCCGCTGCTCAACACTGAAAAGGCGCAGCTTTCCCACGACATCGGCTACACGGCCATGGATAGCCTGCCGCTGGAAGGCGAGAATCCGCTCGCCGTGGTGGCCTTGACGCCAGGCGTCACGGGAAGTTCTCCCGGTAACAGCACCATTTTTTCTGTTGCCAACAATGTCTCGGTCAACGCCAACGGGCTTAATTCGGCCTCCAACAATTACAAGGTGGACGGCACCACCGTCACCGAGACTCCCAACGGCGGCACCATGAACATCTCGCCGGACCTCGACGAAATCGCGGAAATCCACGTCACCACCAACAACTTTTCGGCGGAGACGGGGCGCAGCGGAGGGTTCCAGCTTGACATGTCCACCAAGAGTGGTACGAACGAACTCCACGGCGACATGTTCTACTACGGCATCACTGCCCGTTTGGACGCCAACAGCTTCTTCTCCAATAGAGTCGGCAGCGCCACGGGCGGCAACGCTTACAAGCCGCGCTTTGACCAGAACATGTTCGGGGGTACTCTGGGCGGCCCCATCAAGAAGGATAAGGCGTTCTTCTTCGTGTCGTATTCCGGCCTGCGGGAGGTCGGCGGCCCGTCGGCCACCACCGGCTCACCCGTGGCCATTGATACGGTAGAGACGCCGGCTTTCGCCCAGTATGTCGAAAACACTTTCCCCAACAGCATTGCGGCGCAATTGTTCTCCAAGTTTCCACCCAGCCGGTACCCGCAGTTCAATATCACCACGGCGGCAAATTACGCCCCCGGCTACTTCACGTCCAATACCGCCTTCCCGGCTGACCTTCCGGTGGCCGGCAGCGCCGTGTTCTCTTTCCCCACTTACAGCAACGGGGACCATTACCTTGGACGCGTCGACTACAACCTTCGCCAGCAGGACCGGCTGTACGGCAGCTTCATGCAGACGTATTTGAAAAGCCCGCAACCATACGCCCGTACGGCTTTCGAATACCCGTATCCGGAAGGCGACTCATTCCTGAGCTTGACTGAAGATCACACCTTCGGCTCGAACATGATCAACGAGCTGAAGTACGGCTTCTCGCGCACTGGCGCCTTCGTTCCGGGCTCTGAGCCTTTCATTCCTCAAATCGGCCTCAACGACGGCGTGCAGGGCTTCGGCATATCGGGTTCCATACCCTTCGGGTTCTTCCAGATGAACTACGAATGGAAAGACATCCTGACGCGCTATCAAGGCAAGCACAACCTGAAGATGGGCGTGGAATTCCGCCGCGGCCACGACGATTTTGAGAGCGTTTCCCGCCCGGCCTATACGTTCCAGAACATTCTGGACTTTGCCACGGACCAGCCCCTGAACGAAGGACTCTATGTGGACGCCGTTTCAGGTCTGGCGCGAGGTCCGGGATACGAGGAACGTACCTTCGAAAGTGCGGCTTTCGTCCAGGACGATTATAAATTGACGCCGCACTTGACCTTAAACTTGGGCCTGCGCTGGGAGGACTACCGGCATCCCACCGAGATCTTCAAGCAGTTCAGCAATTTCATTCCCGGCACCGGCTCGACCTATGACCAGCAAATCGCCGCCGGCAGTATGCAGCTTCGGCAGGCGCCGTGGAGCAGCAAGGACCTGAATTTCGCTCCCCGCCTGGGCTATTCCTGGAGCCCGAAATCCAAATTAGTGATACGGGGCGGCTTTGGCATCACCTATGACCGCTTCCCCAACGCCGACTGGGAGTCCCTCGCTTACAACCCTCCTAAGGGTCCAGCCTTTGTAAATGCTGGCCCGCAGTTTAAGACACCGATCGTCTACCAACTCGGCTCAGCCGGCCCCAACTACGGCTTCACTCCCAACCCGGCGTTTGCCACGGGGTTGAACCCTCAAAACGGCATCAAAGGCGCGCGCGTGGGCGTTACGGCCGCAGAGCCTAACCTCTCTGAGCCCTATGTGGAGAACTGGTTCCAGGGTATTCAGTATGAGTTCACTCCGAGTTGGGTGATGGAGGTAGACTATCTCGGCAACACCGCTCATCATCTGATCTGGAACCGGAACATCAATCGCTTCCCGGGTGACTTGATTGAAAACCAGGGGGCGTTCACAGGCTTCAATCCCGCCTTCGCCAACATCACTACCATGTTCAGCGACGGGAATTCCTCTTACAACGCCCTCGTCTTCCACGTGCGGAAGCGACTCGCGAATTCCTTCAGCGTCGACGCCGTCTACAACTACAGCAAGGCGCTGGATGATGCGGAGTATGGAGGAAGCGACGCACAGATCCTCAGCGATCTGGCGCTGGAGAAGGGGCTTGCCAGCTTTAACCATACCCAGCGCGTTACCGGCTATGCCGTCTGGCACACTCCGGTTTTAGCCCACAGCGGTCGTGCCTTGCGCGCCGTGGCCGGCGGATGGCAGGCGAGCCCCATCGTGGTTGTGCAGTCGGGCGCTCCCTTTACCGTAAACTGCTCCCTGGGGTTCAATTACGGAACGAATGCTGCGGGACAGGTCACAGACGCAGGCGGCTGCGGTTGGCTCGCGGACGGCTATACGACGGCGCGACCCGACGCTCCGTCCTTTGGGAGCAAGACCATCCCCGGGCGCAGCTTCAATAGCTGGCTGCACGGAGCATTTGGATCTAATCCGTTCGGCACCTTCCCTGCGCCGGCGCTCGGGACAGTGGGCAACCTGGGCCGCGACACCTACATCGGACCCGGCTTTGGTTCCGTGGACTTCTCTCTTCGCAAGGATTTCGACTTGTCCAGCGAGCGCTGGAAGCTGCAAGTCCGCGCCGACGCTTTCAACCTGTTCAACCGCGTCAACCTTGTCAACATCGACGGCGGCATGCAGGATGCCAGCTTCGGCCAGGCGCTCGGAACACAGAATCCGCGCGAAATTCAGCTTGGGTTTAAGTTGCTGTTCTAACGCCGTGCCCCAGAGGTTCGTCGAACATGTCAGCCCGCAAAGCGGGCGTAAGCCAGTAGCCCACGGCGTAAGCCGTGGGTTTGTGAGGACCTCCCTCACCCCCCTCCCCTCTCCCGCTCGGGCGGGAGAGGGGTGCCGAAGGCAGGGTGAGGGCCGTCCAGCCCAGGGCTCACGCCCTGGGCTACTTTATGCCGCCCCTGACGGGGCTGCTGACGTGCGGCCGAATCGTCTCGACTTATATCGCGGATTATTGGGACACGACATTAGCGCCCTATGTAGAATCCTTTACCTCCAGGGCTCTCCCGGCTCGTTCGGGAGGGCCCTGTTTCATCTCGAATCATGAACCGACGCGAATTCTCGAAAAAACTGGGTATGGCAGGCGTGCTGGCCCCGACGGCGTGGAGAGAGCCCGAAAAGGTTTCGGGTGCGCAATCCGCAAGTCCCGCGCAAGCCGCCTCAGCGACAGCTTCAAAATCTCCGGACGCGCAGTTTCCGCCCGGCAATTACACACCGTTCGGCTACCTGGACAATCCCTACCACACGTGGGACCTGCATCCGAGCGGCGTCGTGCGGTCGGTTCCGCCCCTTGGCATCGGTTGGTATTATCCCGCCGGACCCGGAGGCTACTTCTATTACAAAGCTGACAGCGTTTATCGGGCCAGCCTGCGGCTGGGCCTCGAGATCGGCGGCAGGAGTTTATTTGAGCACGACGATTTCCGCGCCGCCGGCGTCGAGATCACGTCGCCGCATCATTCCAAGGATCTTCTGACGCTCGAATTCAATGTGGCAGAGCTTGCTTTTTCTGCGGCGTTTTTCCTGATGGGCGAGAACACCATCACCTGCCGCCTTTCACTCCACAACACTGCCAGTGAGGCGCAGGAGCTTCGCGTCTTCGCAGTGCATCGCCTGGAACTCGGTGACGCTCAATGGTGGGGCCGCGATGGCATTTCCGGTTCCTTTGACGAGCGCGCCCAGCAATCGGTCATCCGCTCGTTCGCAGCGGGGCCTGTCTTCGTTCTCAAGGCGGATCATCCTGTCCACTCGCACTTCGCAGGTGCGGACGCCGCGCTTCAGGGTTGGATGGCCGGCAACGGCGCACCGGCTTCGAGTTCGACGACCTACTTTCCCGATCCGCTGAATTCTGCGGTCAGCTTGCGCATTAACGTCGCAGCGGGCAAGAAATGGACCGGCGCAGTCCTGCTGAGCCGTTCCCAAAATGCACGCTTCGCTGCGCGCGAGGCTGCTGCTTCACTGGCGCAAGTTGAATCCGTTCACGCCTCGAAGATCGAAGCCGACGGTGACTTCTGGAGCCGCGCCCCGCGTCTGGAAGGCGACTTCCCGGAGCATTGGAAGCATTCGTGGGTCTACGATTTTGAGACGCTGCGCATGATGGTCCGCCGGCCGTTGGGCGTGTACAAACATCCCTGGGACGCCATGCAAATTCAGGCTCCGCGCAACGTTCTAGCCGAGACTTCCATCGATATGTGGGCGCTCAGTTACGCCGACCCGGAAAACGCTCGGGCCGTGCTGCTGGGGCAATTCCAGGATGCGGTCGAAGCCAACGTCCCTTGCATGCGCGAAGACGGAACCATGAATATGGTGGCGGCTGATGGAAGCGAATGCGGGACCTCTGTGCAGTGGTGCTATCCCTTCTACTGCATTGAGTCTGTCTTTCTCCGCACGGCTGACAAAGCTTGGCTGGGCAAACTCTATCCTTATTTGACCGCCTTTCTTGACTGGACGCTTAAGAACCGTACTGACTCCGAAGGCTGGGTCGTACCGAAGTGCAGTTGGGAATCAGGAATGGATGCGTCGTCTCGCTTTCTCATCAAGCAACCCACGGGAGGAGAGTTAATCGATTTCATCCGCGTCGCCGAAATCCAGGCGGCCATGGCCCACGCCGCAGGCGCGATGCGGGCCTACGCAACGCTTTTGGGGCGAGCGCAGGATATCCCCCGCTGGCAAGACCTCTTCGCAAAATACGCCGGCAAGACCCGCGAGTTGTTCTACCAGGGCTGGTTCTACGACGTGGATGGCCGCTCCGGAAAGCCCATCGTGATTCCCGGACATCGTGAGGTAACGCAGACGGCCCCGCTTATGTGCGGCGTCGCCACGCCCGAGCAAATCCGCACTATGATTCCGGCGATGCTCGAGTACACTCCCTTCCAGGAGTATTGGCTGGAATGGCCTTCCCTCGTCCTGCCTTACGCGGAATCGATGTGGCGGGCCGGCCAGCGACGGCCGCTCGCGAAAGTCCTCGGTGAAATCGTGGACCGTGCGTACCGGTCAATGGACCGGCGCGAGCTTGAGCCCGAGAAGCATCTGGGGTGGCCGGGAGTCAGTTGCGAGTACTGGGGGCAGAACGGGGCAGCAGGCGGGGAGGGTTATGGTTGGGGCGCAACCCTGCCCGCGCACATTATTCGCAGCCTCTTGGGCTTTCGCGAACTAGGATGGGCTGAGGGAGACCAGTTTGAACTCGGCCCGAATATCCCTGATAACTTGACCGCTGAAGGCAAGTCGTTCTCGCTGCTTAACCTGCACTTCCGATCGCGGCGCTTTGACTTGCACTACCGGCAGACTGCCGAAGGCGAGCTTCGTGCAACCTTGACGTGGGCGGAAAGAGCTCGAGGGCTTCGAGTGGCCGACGAGGCCGGGCATGCGGTGCCCGTCGAATGGACTGGCACCGCGGCCAACTTCACGGTGAAAAACCACGAAGTGTATCGAGTCCTGCTGAGTTCCGGATGATAGAATCGAGCGACCCATGCGAGGCTACGAAGGGGTCACTTCTCGAACTGCACACGCACCGTGCAACTTGTGCACTCTGACTTCGTGAAGGAGTCGATGAATAGCAGAGAGCGAGTTCGGCGCGCCATCCGGTTTCAGGGTCCCGACCGGGTTCCCATTTCGCACGCCGTCCTTCCTGCCGCTCAGATAAAGTATGGGAAAGCGCTGGACGAAATCCTGACGGAGTTTCGCGAAGACTTCGGCTGGGATTATATGCAGGACCTTCCCGTCGCAGACTTTCCAGCGGTTTACAAACAGGGCACCAATACCGACGACTTTGGCACGATGTGGCGCTCCGAGTGGCTGGGGGTATGCGGAATCCCTATCGCATGGCCCCTTCGCGACCTGGACGGTTACGAAGAGTTCGCGTGGCCGGGGGTTTTCAGCGCCGGGCCGCCTTCCGGAAGGCTTTACAGCGGCCACATGATGGGCTTCGACGATCGCTGGTACGCCCGCGGCGCATGGATCACCCTCTTCGAACAACTTCAGCAACTGCGTGGAATGGAAAACTTCCTGGCGGACATCGCCACCGAATCGAAGGCCTTCTACCGGCTGCTCGACGACATGCTGGATTTTAACCTGAGGTGGATCGACAAGTGGACCACCCTTGAATATGACGGCCTGCACTTTGCCGACGACTGGGGGGGCCAAACCTCGCTCATCATAAAGCCTGCGAGTTGGCGGCGGATCTTCAAGCCGCGCTATGCGGAAATGTTCAAGCGCGTGCGCGAACGCGGGATGGACGTCTGGTACCACACCGACGGGCAGGTGCGGGACATCTTTGGTGATCTCATCGAGATCGGCGTCGAGGTAATCAATTGCCAGGTACGGGTGGTGGGACACGAGTGGATCGCCAGGAACGCTCGCGGGCGCGTCGCCATTCGCACCGATATTGACCGGCAAAGCGTGATGCCTTTCGGTTCAATATCGCAGGTGCGGGAAGAAGTGCACCAGACGTTTGAGGCGTGCGGCGTATCGCAGGGGGGGATTGTGGCCTGCGGTGAAGTTGGACCGGACGTACCGCTCGGAAATATTCGCGCCATGTACGAGGCTTTTCGGGAATACGGGACATAGGCTTCAAAGGCGGGTCTGGCATGACACACCGGGAGAGAGTCCTGGCCGTGCTGAACCGGCAAAAGCCGGACGTTGTACCTTGGTTCGGCGACTTGGATTATTGGGCCACCGCGTTAATACACTGCGGCGAGAAACCTCAGGATTTCAAGTCGAGCGACGCCTACCTTGACTGGCACCGGGACCTGGGCGTGGGCTTCTACCTGCAAGGCTATTTTCCTTTCAAAGCTATCAACGAGCATTGTCAGGTTCGAGAATGGAACGAAAGAAATTTGCGCCGACGGCAAATTGAGACACCCTTCGGAACTCTCGGAGAAACCTGGACGTGGCTCGAGAATTCGTTTGCGGAGGCGCCGACGGAGCATTTGGTGAAGTCAGTCGCTGATTTGCGCGCTTATCGGTATTTCAACGAAACCACGCGATACGAGCCGGACTATGCGTTGGCTCATCGGCGCCGCCCCCTGGTCCGCGATATCGGAGTGGTGCTGTGCTACCTCCCCAAGAGCCCGTTGATGCAATTGATTGCGCTCGACGCGGGACTGACAACCACCCTCGGGATCTTCAGTGAGGCGGAGGAAGAATTCTGCATGACCTTGGACGTAGTCAGGGCTTCGCACGATGTGGCGGCGCGCCTCGCGGTCGAAAGTCCCGCCGAAGTTCTCATGATTCCAGAGAACCTTTCATCGGAGTGTGTGGGGAAGGTCTTTTACGAAAAGTTCATGCGTGACTATGAAGAGACATGGGCGGGGCGCATCCGCGAAGCAGGCAAGTTTTCCTGCATTCATTTGGACGGCACGCTAAAAGGCCTGCTGCGCGAAACCTGCTCCACGAGCCTGACGTTTATTGAGGCGCTAACTCCCGCGCCGGTCGGCGATTTGGAAATTGAGAAGTGGGGGGAGTGGAGTGGGAACTCGCGAACTGTTCTTTGGGGAGGATTGCCGGGGATCTATTTCACCGGTTTGGTGAGCGATGAGGAATTCGAGCGCCACATCAAGAATGTGCTGAGCGTAATGCGCGCGGAGCCACGCTATGTGCTGGGCGTGGCGGACCAAGTCCCGCCTGATGGTCTGGAGCGAAGGGTGCGACGCGTTCGGGAACTCGTGGAACAATACGGCGCATACGACTAAGGGTTCATTGCTCAGCAGGCGCGGAGCGTTATAGGAGGGGCGGAAGAAGGTGCGGAAAAATCAACCGCTGTCATCCTGAGCGCAGCGAAGGATCCCTGCAGTTGGTATTAAGTGCAACGAGTTACGAGCCACTGCAGAGATCCTTCGCTGCGCTCAGGATGACAGGATTCGTAAGAGATGTCGGCCTACGGCGATGCCGCAAAGGCAAGCACTAAGGTAACGATCTCCCAAGGCTTCACCGCCAACCGAAGCGAACCGGCCTCCTCTAAGGGTAAAGCTCCTTCCTTATCTTCAATCAAGTTGGCCTGCCAGGCATGCGCGATGGGTTTTGAAAACCTGATGTGCGCCTCACAACCAAATCCCTCTGCCTCGTAGAATCGAAGGGCAATCTGTTCGCCGTCCTCGCTTTTCTTCAGAGCCGTAATCACGAGGTTCGCCGGTTGGAGTTCGAGGAAGCTTCCGCTTGCCCCAGCCGTTCCGTTCGCAGGCCTTCCCTTCTGCTTGGGGAAAGCAGCCAACGGATAGTTAAATCCAATCGCCTCCTGGTAGCGCTTTCGCCAATTAGCCGCATGGGGCATCAAAGACACTCGGTAACGATGGGTTCCCTCCTGGGTGAACCAGTTGAGCGGGTTCCACGCCTGGCTCTTGCGGGTGCACAGCAACACGTGCTGCAGAAGAGTCTGGGAAATGGGATGATCGGTGTCATCGGCGAAAAGATGCACCGTGGTGTCCGACGCTGACAGGCAGCCATGGCCAAGATAATGCTCATCCGAGGCGTCGATCCAATTGATCGCCTCGCGGTAACGAAGTTCGCGCTTGGCGCCGTAGGGAACCTGCTCGAACCATGTTCTCAACGGATCCGCAGGCAGCAGCGAAAAATCGAGTTCGTCCTGCCCCAGTTCTACTTTGCCGAAAGGGACCTCATACGTGATCCGCGCCGCGTCGAGGTTGACGGGGAAAACCACTCTGAGTTCGCGCTCCTTCTGGCCGTCCCAATCCAGAATTTGAAGTTCGAGATCGATGCGATCGATCGCATGATAAAGATGCAGAAGCTGCCGCAAGCGAAAATGCTTGAATTCGGCTTCGCGAATGGCTGTAACCCTCACCGGTGTGCGGGTGAAGGTCTTGACCGGGAAAGGATGGCGGCTGGTTTGGTCAAAGTCGGCCATGCTGATGTCTTGCGGGTCATCCCAGGCATAGCCCAGCGCTGTGAGCTGGATGACTTCTCCTGCATCGAACTTGCCGGTCTTGAAGACCTCCCAATCACCACGCTTATCATAGAGGCTTTTGATGCCACCCGCGCCCAAGGTCAACTTGAAGAAGCTGTTTTCCGCCACGTCGCCGGACATGGGAGTGAATCCGCCGGCGCGTGGAGCGGGTCTCACGGTATACGTGCGGTAGCCGAGCGAAGGCACCGCATGGGCTACGAATACGAAGTTGAGCGCGGGCGGCTCTCCAGTAGAGCGTCCCATCACGGGACTCCGATCCACGATTTCGAATGGTACGTTCTCCCCCGCCTCATCCAGTAGAGAGAACCCCTCCCAGCCCGCGGGCAATTCGAACCGAACCTCCGCCAAGTCCGTTCGCTCCCAGTTCAATGGATTAAAAACAACGAACGAAGGGCCCGATTCCCAGCCTCGCCTGGTAGCCGCCAGTTTTGTTCCCGCGCCCCTCAGCAGCCC
Source organism: Terriglobia bacterium (assembly GCA_050010015.1). Taxonomy (GTDB): domain Bacteria; phylum Acidobacteriota; class Terriglobia; order UBA7540; family UBA7540; genus CAVROP01. Next base: position 4,333 of record JBEKLY010000076.1, on the reverse strand, counting down.
GTCGGCAAGCTCGCTGGATTTCTCGTAGGAGGCGACAAACACGGCATCAGTAATCACCCCTTTGTTGCCGCCCCACCCGTGGTCCGGCCAGCAGTTGGCGCGCCAAGCGTCCTCGAGTCCCTGCTGCGGGTAATCGTCGAAGCCGGTGTCCAAGCTCAGCGCAGCGTAAATGCGTTCCGCCGTGAGCAGGCGGTTATGCGCAAGCCTTCCCGCAAGCAGCCCCTCGCGATGGCTGGGCTCGTCATAATATGCCCAGTTGAGCGGCCAATCTCCGCGAAGCGTTGTGAGGTTCAGTTCGTGCCGGGTGAACTCGTCGAAGAACCTCTCAGCCGAAGTGAAACTCATGCGTGGCGGGTGAAGCTGGCTGCCAGAGGAGGATGTTTCGTTCCAGAGCGTCGCAACCTTTTGCATGGCGGCGTTTTGATTTCGAACGTAAGGCGGCAGTTCGGGCTGCGGCACGAGATAATCAAACCAATAGTCATAGATCAGGTCGTGGGGAAGATGTCGGGGCTGATAGTAATACTCTCGCTGCTCGGCAAACTTCAACCAGCCTTCGTTGTTTTTCGCGTCGAGGGGATCGCTGAGGGGTGTCGCCGTCAGGCCATAGGTGAAAATAACCGACCCGTCGAGGCCCTGCCACCAATAGAACCCAAAGGGCATGCGCCCCTGAAGAAGGTACTTGACGCCGGCCTTGCGCAGAATTTGTGGCATTTGTATGCTGAGCCCCGGCGGATCGGTCTTGAAGTAAGTGTGCGTGTCCACACCAGGAAAGTTCTTTCTCAACCAACGCCGCCCCAAATAAAACTGCCGCACCAGCTTTTCAGGCCCGACGTGGACTTCCAGGCATTGCACGTAACTGGCACCCCACGCGAATCGGCCTTCCCGCATGTAGCTGGCAATCTCCTCGCGCCTTTCCGGATGCCGCTCGAGGAATTCCATCAAGTACACCGGGGATTCCATCGAGTAGCAGAACTCCGGATACTGTTTGAGCAGCTCAAGCGCCGGCAGAATGATCTTTTCTGAGCGAAAGTCTCCCGTCTTCTGTTGGGTGTCCAGCCAGCCCAGGTCGTTGTGGCAGGTGCAGTGAATGGCAAAGGTCCCGCCATCGAAATACGACTTCAAAGGAGGAATCGTCAAGGAGCGACCGGACCCGAAGCTCGAAGTTCCAGCGACGATCTTAACTTTGATCTCGACGCCGCCCGGAAGTGCCGGAATCCACACTTGCTGGCGGATCACGGCGCGAGCGGGAATGGAGGCCAGTGGCATCTCGACTAGCGCATCCCCATTCGCGGAGACGCCAAGCCGCGCGCCTTCGACCGCCTCATCGGGATTCGTAATTTCGAGAGTTGCGGTCTGCACCGCCTTTCCGTTACGGAGGTCATACATCGCGTGCACGTCGACCTCAAAAGACTGCTGATGGCGCCCGGGAAAGACCTTCACTTTCGCGATTCCGGTTTCCAGGGTTCCGGCACGCCCCCAAACGTCCTCAATCTGGATACGAACGAACGTGGACGTGCCGGCATCGGGGAACCGAATGATCTGGTAGAAATCCGCGTCCCGCAACTCAGCCGCGATCCCGGACCCATCCGAGAGGGTGCACCGAACCTTGCGTGGGCAAGCATAATACTGCGTCCGCGAGAAGGTGGCCAAATAAGGATCGGAACCTACCACATCGCGCGCGCGCGGCCGTCCCAAAATCCACAATTCGCCCACCGTGCGCGGCGCGGCGAAATCGATCTGCACCCACGCGCCCCCCAACTGCTCACCTGCCTCCCACCCGGCGCGATCGTCATCGTTGAAGATATTTTCGGGGACGTATCCCCAGGGAGGATCGGCAAAGTAAGACGACGCTTGGGCTTTGGGCTTGAAGGCGTCGCTTGCCCAATTGGGGTTTTCGTCGTGCCCGGCCTGTGGGCCCGCGAGCGTTCGTGAGCTTGCCACGACTTCGGCCAAACCGCCGCAAGCGATCCAGGTGAGACCAGCCGCCCCACCGGTCTTCAGGAAATTCCTTCGGTCCATAGTCGGTTTATGCTCTCCTCCCCTCGCCACCGAAGTTACCCTCTTGAACAGGCCTGTACGGGAATCCAACCACATGGGATTGCCAGGGTATTGGGATTCATCTTCATGCATCCTCCGATGTGGCTCCTGTTTTTTAGCGACGCGAAGGGCCTTCATCATAACATCGCGGCCGGGAACGTGTGTGACAAGATCTGTGCTTTCGTGATGTGGCTGGGGAAGGGCGAAAAGGACGAGATGGAGTGGGGATTCCGATTCTATAGTAAGGACTCCACCCGCCCCAATCGCATCTCAGCTTACATCTGGAACGCCAACGGAGGCCCGGACTGGAGCGCGTACTTCCAGGATGAATTGAAAGCGCACGGGTGGTTGCACGCTATTTGGCAATCAACAACACCAGCCCGCGGCCGCAGAGGCCGTACACAACACTCTGTCCGCCAATCGCGTCCTCTGACCCGGGGATGCGTACCTGGTTGGGGCCTTCCGCCCAGCCGCAGGTATCGGTGACCCGATACCAGTTCACGCCATTGCCAGGCGATGGCAGCGTGAAGTTCACGCTGGCGCTCCAACCGTTGTAAGCGACGTAGACGGATGAAGAACTGTCACCGAGGGCGCTGCCGGTTAGCTGGTAGGCGATCGCGTGATTGCTGCCGCTCGACCAGTAACCCTCGTCCGGCGTTGTGCCCCCCGGCGTCCACCACGCCAACTGCGCACTTGAATAGAAGTTTTGTGGGCGCAAAGCCGCGTGCGCCTTCCGAAAGGCGATCATGCCTTGCACAAAGGCGTTGAAGTTGGACTGATCAGGGTTCCAGGTGTAGTTGAGCCAGTTCGCAATCGAGTCCACGTCGTAAGGATTGTTGTTGCATTGGAGGCTGCGGAGGTATTCGTCCCCGCCGGCCATCAAGGGCGTGCCGGCGCTCAACATGAGAAAGGCAAAGCCGAGACGTGAGGCCGCCCGCTCGTCCGCACTGCCGCCGCCTTGGTCCCAACTGTAGTTCGTCGCGCTGCCTCCGTCGGACGGCCCGTAGGGCCAAGGCTGGTTATTGTTGGGGCCGTTGCAGCTATAGATGTCTTTGAGCGTGAAGCCGTCGTGCACGTCCATGAAGTTGATCGAGTTCCACGGCGAACGACTACCAAAAAGGTCAGACGAGCCAGCGAAGCGCGTTGCCAATTGGCCAGCGGTAATAGTCGCCACGCCCAGGTCGTTTTGCGCCTGGCGCAGCGTATCGCGATAGCTGCCGTTCCACTCTGACCAGCCGGCGGGGAAACCGCCCAACTGGTAGGAATTGCCGCCAATGGCCCAGGGCTCCGCGAAAAGGTCAATGCCGCTGCCCCCGGCGGCGGGACGCTGAGGTAACTCGCGCAGGATGCGATAGAGCGCGGTGTTGCTGTCGGTGCTGCTGAAATTGAAGCAGCCCGCCGTGCAGGTGTTGCCCAGCACCGAAGCGAGGTCGAAGCGGAAGCCATCCACGCCCATGGTGTCGCGCCAGTAGGCCAGCGAATCGACAATGAGATTTTGCGCGACCTGGTTATAGGTGTTGTAGTTGCCGCCAGTGCCCGTGTTGTCGTACGAGTACTGCATGTCGGACGTCAGTTCGTAATAAGTGGGATTGTCGAGCCCGCGCCAGGAGATGATCGTGTAGGTGGTCGGGTCGTTTGCGTTCCACGCCCCGCCCTCCGCCGTATGGTTGTACACTACGTCGATGTAGACCTTCAGGCCCAGATCGTGGAAAGCCTTTACCATGGCCTGGAATTCACTGGTCGGCCCGCCCGCAGCCTTGTTTGAGGAGTAGCGGCGATCAGGCGCGAAATAGTTCAAGGTTGAATATCCCCAGTAGTTCTGCCCCGCGGTGGAGTTCGGTGTGTTGTCGTTGGCGTCGTTCTGCGTTTCCTCGACGGGTTGAAACTCTACGGCCGTGACGCCCAAGCTCGCAAGGTAGGGCGCCTTAAGGGCAGCGCCGGCGTACGTGCCCCGCACGGCTGCGGGGACGCTGCTGTCGTTCTCGGTCAGGCCGCGCACGTTCACCTCATAGATCACGTCGTCTTTCTGCGCGCCTGTGGGCTTGGCGCCAATGCTCTGGGCCGCCGGCGACCATAAAATGCTCTTTGGCGCCATATTCCCCGTGTCGATGTTGCGGTGGGCGGCCCCTGAACCGTACACCGTGCCGTCCGTCCAAGTGGCATTCACCGGGTCCTGGCTGATCTCGCGGGCATAGGGGTCGATCAGCAGCTTGTTGGGGTTGAAGCGGTTGCCTTGGGCGTCCACGTCCGAAATAAAGCCGGCACTGGAACCATTGGTCCAACTGCTCGAAAAAGG
>JBEKLY010000075.1:0-27056 GCA_050010015.1 Terriglobia bacterium | reverse complement strand
CAGGCCCGGAGGGCCGACAGGGAGTAGCCCACGGCGTGAGCCGTGGGACCGAGCAGCCACCCCTGGTTATTTCAGCCCCGGAGGGGCGGCAGTGGCTCCCGCGCGAGATCTGTCGCCCCTTTTCCGGGGCTGTGAATATTAACGCCACGTTCCGTCCCACGGCTCACGCCGTGGGCTACTTTCTGGCGCCGCTCCGCGGCTTTCGAAGTCCCGGCGCCTTAAGTAAACGCTTATGGGGCTTCCCCCTTCGCCAGCCGGCGCAAACTTCCGCGTGCGGGACTTCTGAAGGGCCAGGGATTGCAATTCTGCGAGTAGGGCAGTATTTGCCAGTTGAGGGGCGCTCATTAGACGGGATGCCGACTTATCGTTCCCAATCCATTCTGTGTCCATTCAGCACCCCTGATGCGCACAGGAGCCCTTGGGGGAATCTTTGTCTGCTGCCGGAGCCACTTCGCGGTCGACTCTGCGCAGTAGAGCCTTGGCACGGCCCGCGCTTTCAGGACTTACCGTGACGGACGAATTGCCCAGAGCAGGTCAACGGGCTCTTCGAAACGCAGTGACAATACGCTATTCTGGAGCTGTTTTGGCCACGACTTCGCCTGCCGCTTGCTCTCGGACCCGCATGGCGACCTCAGCGCGGATCGATCTGGCCTGCTCGGCAGTAAACTTGAAGGCACCAAGTGGGGCGCGTTCGTAGTCCTCCCGTCGCCAGCGAGCTCGCATGATCCCACTGGGAGAATGTCCCCGCCGCCTGAGCAGCAGGTGGCCGAGTTCGTGCGCGATGGCGGGGCCGAGCACTTCGTACGGTTTTACTTCAAACTCTGCCGCCTCTTCACTGACCCGACGGATGGAGACGCTGGCGAGGTTTCCGAGGGCAAAGCCCATGGTTTGCTTGTCGGTTCCTGGGATGACTCCAAAACACGGGAGGATTCTCACAAACAAGGTGGTTGGCCCAGGCAACTGAATGCACTCGGCCGCGCCGCCAAGATCCTTGCGCGTGGTGTCGCAGTTGGTCCAAGTGATCTCAATGCCTGCTTTGCCAAGGATTTCTGCTGCTTCGATCTCGGCTTGGGTCAGGGTTTCGTTTGATAGCGGGGCGTAGTTGTGAACCCGCACGTTGATACTCAGTCCCGATCGTGTTTCAGGGTCGGGCTTTGTTCGCCCGTACCCCGACTCAGCGTGTCCCAGCAACCCCACGCTCAAGAGGAAACCCGCAACCAGGCCATAGGAGTATCGGAAACTTCCTGATGGGTTCACGCGTCACCTCCGCGGCTTGCGAGATGGCGCCACTTTCGTTTGGCCCGGCTACTACCTCAATGCAAGGCGAGTCAAAGTTGTCGCAAGAATAGGTAAAGCGCTAGCCTGTTGACAGGGTGGTGGTTAGAAGTCCAAGGCTCTGGGGGGATGAGTATTAAAACCTCTCTGGGCGGCTTCGAACATGCGAGTGTCAACCGAGCCTGGTTTCTGGGCCGCTGTTTTACGCATGGGTAGGGATACGTCGAGGGCGGGAACGGCCGGTTCAAGTGCTTGAATTGACTTTGAACTGAAAAGGGCGTTAGACTGCAGCCCACGTCGAAGCCGGAAGGAGCGGCAGCCCGTCGGTCCTGCCGGATGAGATTCGGTCGCATCCCCGCTGCTGGCTGCCTCGTGCCATGGACAAGATTAGTTCCCCTACACGCTTGGTGCGGTTCCAGGCCTTCGAGTTTGACCGGCAAACGCTGGAGCTGCGTAAGCATGGGCTCAAGATCAAGCTCTCCGGTCAGCCCATGGAAGTACTGTCCATGCTGCTGGCGCGTCCGGGCGAACTGATCGCCCGCGAGGAGTTGCAGCAGCGGCTGTGGCCGCGCGACACGATTGTGGAGTTCGAGCACAGCATCAACGCGGCAGTCAACACGCTGCGCAGGGCGTTGGGCGACTCAGCGGATGAGCCTCGATACGTCGAGACGCTGACAAGACGCGGCTATCGCTTTATCGCGCCGCTAGAGACTGCAGCGCCGGTGTCCTCACCGGCGGCGGAACGGCGTTCAGAGACCGCTGCTGCAGAGGCACGGGGCACGCGCCGCATGCCCCGACGATTCTGGATTATTGCCGTCCCTCTCATGGTGGCAATCGGCGCAGGTATCCTTCTCGTCGTAAGCGTCGCGAGCCTGCGCGAGCGCGTTTTACGGTCCGTCGGGGCGGTTCGCGAACCGCCCCTGCAGATTCGTTCCCTTGCGGTCCTACCGTTAGAGAATCTCTCGGGTGACCCCGGCCAGGAGTACTTCGCTGACGGTATGACCGACGAGTTGATCACCGAGCTGGGGAAGGTCAGCGCCTTGCGCGTCATTTCGCGGAACTCCGTAATGCTATACAAGGGCAAGCGCAAGTCGACGCCGGAAATTGCACGAGAGTTGAACGTGGACGCCGTAGTGGAGGGGGCGGTAATGCGCTCGGGAGAGCGCGTTCGGATCACGGCCCAACTCATTCAAGCCAGGACCGACCGCCACCTCTGGGCCGAAAGCTATGAGCGCGACGGGCGCGATGTTCTGAACCTGCAAAGCGAAGTGGCGCGGGCGATTGCCGAGGAGATTAGGATCAAATTGACGCCCCAGGAGCGAGCCCGGATGGCCACCCGGCGAGGAGTTGACTCCGAGGCCTACGACGCGTACATGAAGGGCCGGGACGCGATGTCCCCCGGCACATATCATATTGCGATCAAGTATTTTCAGCAGGCCATCGAAAAGGACCCTAACTTCGCCATGGGATACGCCGGGCTGGCGGGCGCGTACAGCGATCTGGGGAACGACGAGCTTATTTCGCCGCAGGAGAGCTATCCAAAAGCCAGAGCGGCGGCGATGAAGGCTCTGGAGATTGATGACACCCTTGTGGACGCGCATCTGACGCTTGGCTGGGCAAAGCTCCGCTTTGACTGGGACTGGACTGGCGCCGACAGCGAATATCGACGCGCTCTTCAACTCAATCCCAGCAATGCAGAGGCGCATACGAGATATGGCAGCTTCTTGCCATTTCTCGGGCGATTCGACGAGGCAAGGGCTGAGATTAAGCAGGCCCAAGAGATCGACCCCCTGAGTTCATTCCCACGTCTGGAAATGGGAGTCATATTCATTATGTCCCACCAGTACGACGAGGCGATAGAGCAAGTACGAAAGACGATCGAGATTTTCCACTTGGAGGACAGCACCTTTGCGCACTTCATCCTGGGACTATCCTATAGGGGGAAGGGGGTGTTTAAGGAGGCCATCGCCGAGCATGAGAAGGCTGTGGCACTGTTTCCGGAGTGCCCCTTGTATTTAGGCCACCTCGGATACACCTATGGCCTGGCCGGAAAGAAGGCCCAGGCGCTGAAGGTCATCGAGCAGTTGAAGCAGTGGTCGAAGCGGAGGTACGTCGCACCATACGACATAGCTCTGGTGTATATAGGTCTGGGGGAGAAGGATCAAGCCTTCGCATGGTTGGAGAAAGCCTACCAGGCACATTCGAACGACATGAGTAACCTCAAAGCGGACCCGACGTTCGACCCTATCCGTTCCGACTTGCGCTTCCAGGACCTCCTCCGCCGCATGAAGTTCCCACCGTGAGGTTACCCGCGAACTTCGGCTCCCTCGTCTCCTACGCGCAACTCCGATGCGATTCCGTTCCGCACATGCGCACTTGCGGAATCGACTTGCATGCAAGGCCACAACGGAGAGCAGCCCTTCAGACTACCTCTGCCAGATTGTGCCTGTGAACGCCCTTCCCGTCGAATATGACGACGGCGCCTTGAAAAGCAAGGACTCCATGATTGCCGTCCATCGCTGCCATCAGGGAAATGGAAAACCTTGGTAACAGCGGGTCAGTCCACGGTGAAATTTGCAGAGCAAGAAAAGCGTGTAAGAAGAAAAGGTTCAGGCCCCTTTTGGACTGAACCGTTTTCGCTCTTCGCGCAGTGCTCTATAGGCTCCTCGTACTCCTGCGCGCTGGCAGCAAATGGTCGGGACTTCTCCTGGCGCCAATCAGCGCGAGATGATATCTTCGGTATAATTAACTTACTAGGTACTTGACAAATGCTACATCATAGTTTAGAGTCGAATGGTGAGGTTGCACAGAAGGTCAGTCTCCGCCGGAAACATCCCGATCGAGAGTCTCTCACAGTCCTTATCCCATATTCCCTTTTCCATGTTGCCTCCCCAGATTCTCAAGGTCGCCTGATGGACGCATGCCGTTGGAACGAACTGGATCGAAACCCTTCTGAGAATCCGGAAAGTGTCGCAGGAAGGTGCGGGGGTCGCTGGGATGCGACATAGGCACAATGTCCACGGAATTCAGGTCGGAGCAATCGTCATCTTCAAAATCGGCGGAACAAAGCGAGAATGTCTATGAAAACAAAGGACCGGTCCGGAAATCAACCACCCCTGACCCCTCCTTATCGAAGGAGGGGAACCCCAAACTCCCCTCCTCGGTTGAGGAGGGGTAAGGGGGTGGTGCGACTTTGCGTCCTCCGCGGTCTTTGCGCCTTGGCGTGAAACCGGTTGGAGGCATTGAAAACGGCGGAACAAAGCGAGAATGTCTATGAAAACAAAGAATGACAGGTGGGGAACGGTCGGCTTGTGGGTTCGGGATGATCCCGCCAACGACAGTTTGTCAAGCCACCCTCGACACGGACACTATGCCTGTTAATCCCTGCCCTCCTTTTCGCAAGGCGGTGCGGCAGAGCAGCTCCCAGCCACGAGGGTCTGGGCAGTCGCAAGCACGGCTAAAACGTGACCCGCACGCCAAGCTGTGCGGCGAAGGGGATACCCACCGTGGTGCCGGGTCCGAAGAAATCTCCCAGCGCTCCGGAAGGAACGAGCAGATGTTTGGGGCTGGTGATTGGCGTCGTCTCGGTGCAGGCCGAGTTCTGGCAGAATGCGGTGGCATTGGACAAGTTGTTAACAGGCGTGGGCAGGGCGGCGAGGTTGGTGACGTAGTTGGCGCCGGGGTTGTTCCGGTTGAAGAGGTTGAAGAATTCGATGAAGGGCATGACCACCCAGCCCTCGCGCACATTGAACGGCCGGCTGACTCGCATATCGACCTGGATATAAGGCGTTCCGCGAAACTCATCGAGACTTGTCTCGACTCCGTTCACCACGGCGCGATCATCGAGCGAATCTCCAAGGCCATTTACGTCCACCGGCGTGGTGAGAGTGATAGGCCGGGCGCTTTCCGCCTGCGAGAGCAGCGAGGTCTCGAACCCGCCCGGAAGGCGAAAGATGCCGGCCACCACCAGGCGATGCGTCACGTCTTCACCCGAGGGGCCGAAGTCGCCTGGGCCGAAAGCGTGCAGCGGGTCGCACACACCGTCAACGTAGTCAAAAAGCTCGCCCAGCACGCAGCCCCACGTCTTGGCCTTCGAAAGCGTGTAGTTCGCGACCAGGTTGAACCGCCCTGAAACATTCCCTTGCAGGTGGATCATCAGGCCGTCATAGCGCGAACGATTGTCGGAACGGAACACAGTTAAGTTGGGGACATTGTTCATCTGGTCGGTTGAGTCCGACACGGGAAACAGCGGCGAGAACAATGTGAATCCGGCTTGGTACTGGTAGCGAGCGTAGGAATGAACTCCCTGTTCATGGACCCAATCGGCGGCCAAGTTCCATTTCGAGTTAAAAGCGTGCTGGATGCCGGCGCTCGAGTGAAGCGCATACGGCGTCTTGTAGCGCGGATCGATGAGAGCCCCCGCACCGCCCGCGGCCGCGCCAGGAATGCATCCGGGATCGCCGATGTTGATGCATCTGCCGGGGGCTTCATTGACCGCTTGGAAAGCCGTCACCCAGCCGTTCTGCGCGAGGTCGTTGTAGTATTTGCCGAACCCGGCGCGGATCACCGTGGCTCCGCTATGCCCGGGAGAGTAGGCGATCCCGAAGCGGGGTGCGACGGCGCCGCGGTAGTCATGGGGCGCAGCGTTGCTGAGGGGAATCTGCAAAGCCCGGAGAGTCAAGAACGCGGGGTCCTGCAATTGAGAGCGGCCCGAGGCTTCGAGAAGGCCAAACGTCGTGTCGTACCGTAAGCCATAATTGGCGATAAGGTGCGAATTCAGGTGCCACGAGTCTTCTGCGTAAAACCCCACCCGTTCGAGGTTCTGCGAGAAGCTGCCATTCGCGGCGGGTGTGTCCACGCAAGTCGCGCCTGGCGTGGCCGTCGGTCCACAGGAAAGATCCAGCGAGAACTGCTGAGGCTCGCCAAGATAGACGGCCGGATTGAGTGGAAAGACGGTAAGATTCTCCGCCGTCCCCGCCAGTGCGCCGCTCATCACGGGTTCGTGGATGAGGTCCACTCCGAAGCGCGGAGCATGGCGTCCGGAAACATGGCTCACGTCATAGCGGAACTGGTATTTCTCCTGGTTGCGCAGCACCGGGAAGGCGGTGATGGGGGTAACGAATTGGTTGTCGCCGAAAGTCTCAAACCCGGAAATGGAACTCGAGGTCGAGCTGAACGGAAATGCCAGGGCGAAGCCGAGGCTGGCGTTGCGCGTTTCGGTGTGGTGCAGGAGGCCGGCGCCGAGGGTAAGCGATCCCAACCAAGTTGAGCTGAAGGAGAATTGATTGCCGAGGGCGAAGCTCCAATAGCGCGAGACCGAGGTAGCGCCCGTCGAGGGCAACGTGGCCTGCTGGACGAGGTCGTTTCGAGTGTTGTAATTGTCGGTTGCCGCCCGCAGAAACCATTGCGAGCGGGGCGACCCCGTCCAGTCGAAACGGGTCGTGCCCAGGTAATCGCGGAAGGGAACGTGCACGTAGGGCGGCACCACGATGGAGTTTGCGCCGGGAATCAATCCCTCTGCCGCGAGCGATGCCAGAGCATCGAATTGCGTGACGCTGGCGGGACTGTAAGCGACGCTCGCGTCCTCGTGAACAGCTTCGAGGGAGGAAAAGAACCAGACTTTCTGCTTTTTGATTGGCCCGCCGATGGCGCCGATATAATTCTGGCGCGAGAAAGGCTGTTTGGGATCAGGAGCGGGATTGTCAATCGGAAAACGCGCATTCAGGCTCGCCGCCCGTTCATAGAATGCCCCGTCCCCATGCCACTGATCGGTGCCGCGCTTGGTGGCGATCACCACGGAGCCTGCCGTCGTGCGTCCGGTATCCGCATCTTCCTGAGAGGTGCGGACGGCGAATTCCTGGATGGTGTCAGGCGAGAAATTCTGGAGAAAGCCGCCGATGTAATCATCGGAATTGTCGACGCCATCAACCGAGAGCTGAACGTTGAGGCCGGAACTGCCGCCGAAAGAGACGGCGGTGATTCGCGCCTTCGTGGGGTCGGACGGCTCAACGGGCTCGGTGCCGGGAATGAGATAGGCGATATTAGCGAAGCTGCGATGCGCCAGCGGGATTTCCTGTAGGTCCTGTGCGGAGACGGCGCCCTGATGTGCTGTTCCGGTGACATCGACCGGCTGGGTCGTGATAGAAGAAGCCTGGCTCTTCACCTCCAAGTTCTGCGTCAAACTCGCCACACGCATTGTGACCGTAATGTCTTCGACAGAACTGACGACGACAGTCACCTCGGCCCGGGCTTCCGCGAAGCCGGGCGCATTGACGACGACCTGATAGCTGCCCGGGGGAAGCCCATCGAGGCGAAAGTCTCCGAGCGTGCCGGCGGTAGCTTGCCGCTCGAGGAGAGCGCCCTCCGCACGAACCACAATGGTGGCCGCTGGGACCCGCCCGCCCGTCGATTCTTCGACGACGCCGACAATGGCGCCTCGCGGGTCCTGCGCCTGTGCGGCCGAGGATAGCAGTGCCAGGGCGAATGCCAAGAAAAGGGCACGGCTGACCCGAACTCGAATGCTTAGCCGCCCGCGTGAACAGTGATTGAGCATGGTATGTGACACTCGGAATATTTTAACGGGTTTCGATGCGCAATCCAATTTTTTCCACCTGATGTAATATTGAAGTAGTGGGGCGTTTCAGAACAGCTACGAGGGTTAATGCTTAGTTGGTTTAATGAGCGCAATTCCTAATGGCCCGTGGAAGGGCGGGGCTTTGGAGTCTGTGTGAAAACCTATTTAGGCTGTCATTCCGAGCCCTTCGCTGTCATCCTGAGCGCAGCGAAGAGCCTGTCCTGAACGAAGTGAAGGAATCTCGCTCTGGGCGCTCAGGGTAAACTCCGCGAGGAATCCCGCTCTGAATGTTTTCAAGGGCAGAGCGAGATTCCTCGTCGCCTGCGGCTCCTCGGAATGACATTCAAAGCGAGTTTTCACACAAACTCTGAAGCCCCGCCCTTCCGGTTCCAACGAACAGGTTCGCCCGGTAATCAAAGTGCACTTAGCGGGCACGATGGGAATCTGGACCTTACGATGCATGTCAATAGAGGTGCGGGCGCATGAATAGACTCGAAAACGTTCTTGGCCAAGGCGGCTTCGATGATTGGTCCATGACAGGACCGGCGTCGCGGAGGAGCGAAGGAATCTGCGCGGCGTCACTCCTTACGCTGGGTTTGGTCTTGCTCGCGGCGAGTGGTCTTCGCGCGGCGACAACGCCCAAGGAAAAGGCATGGAATATCCTGGACTCCGGCGTGGCAGAGAAGAACGCCATAAAGCGCGCCGACGCTGTTGAAGCGCTTGGACTGCTGCCGCGCGATGTCCGGGCTCGGACGATGGCTGAAAAAGCCCTGAGCGACGATAACCCTCGAGTGCGAGCCGCCGCGGCCATAGGGCTGGGGGACATGCGCTCCACGCGCTCGATCCCTAAGTTGACCGAAGCGCTGTCAGACAAGGACCCTGTCGTCGTCCTGTCGGCCGCTCATTCGCTGCTGCTCATGCACGATCATGAAGCCTATGACGTCTACTACGCCGTACTGACCGGCCAGCGCAAAGCCGGACGCGGGTTGATTGCCGAGCAACGCGCAAAGTTGGACGATCCGAAAAAGCTGGCCGTATTCGGAGTCGAAACAGGACTGGGCTTTGTGCCCTTTGGGGGAATTGGCGTCTCCGCGTATAAGCTGATCACCAAGAGTGGTTCGGACTCAATAAGGGCGGCGGCGGCGGAGGTGCTTGCCAAGGATCCCGATCCCGAGTCGCGAACCGCGCTCATCGACGCCGTCTCCGATCATAGTTTTCCCGTCCGCATCGCTGCCTTGAAGGCTATTGCCGAGCGAGGCGATACGAGACTCTTGAAGACGATTGAACCTGCGATGGATGATGAGAAGGATACCGTTCAATACGTTGCAGCGGCTGCCGTGATACGGCTGGGTGAAGGGTTGAAGCGACCTCAAGCGAAAACCGATGAGCCGCCGAAAAACAACTAACCTCCGGCAGGATGCAGAAAATCGTAGCGCGGGCGTCTCGCCCGCGGGGGCGCGGGCATCCTGCCCGCGCGCGGGAGCGGGACGCTCCCGCTACAGCGGGCGGGACGCCCGCTCTACATCCGTCAGCGGACGGGCTGGTCAAAACACCGTCGCGGGCCACCCTCTTCCCTAAGGGGACGAGGGCATTTTCGTGACGCCGGAGACCGCTCACTCCTCATTTTCGGACTCGGAAGCCGGCTCGGGCTCAGCTTGCACTTTGATTGCGGTAAGCCCGCCGGCGCTCAATTGCCGGTTGAGCGCCGGGAGGTCGGTTGACTTAATCGCTTTCCAACGCCCCATTACTTCGCCATACTCTCTCTCGACGGCTGAAAATGCGGCCATTTGCGTGGCTGTGGGGGCGGCGTCTGCCCCTCCCACCTGGCCATACAGTCCTCCTATTTCACCTGCGACTCGAGAAAGCGTCGTCCCTGGAGGACCCGGTGAGAAGCGTCCGGGGCGGCTTCCCACAAGCGCAGACAGCTTCGTGCGCAACGCGCTCAACGAATCCGCCACAGAACCCTGCGCCTGCTTTGTGAGCGTATCGAGTTGACGGTCAAGACTGCTCGACTCGGCGCGCGCTTCGAAACTCTCGTTAATCATCGTCACCAAACGGGATTCAACCTCATACTGCTGTCGTAAGCCTGCGGCGGGCGTCGAGACGCGCGGGTCCATCAGGACGTTGAGGTGAGCAGTTAAAGTCTTTCCCTGGGCAGTCAGCCGCACCGTATATCTTCCGGGAAGCACGAGGGGTCCCGAGGGCTCGCGCGGGGTGTCGTGAGGGACGGCCGAGATCGGATAGCCGTATTCGGACGATTGCGGCGGAGTGCCGCGCAGATCCCAAACAAACCGATGCATGCCCGGCGGACTGGAGAGAATCCTCGGCATGCGCACCCAATAAATCGGGATGCCGAGCGTTTGCCTGAGCGACTCAAGAGTGAACGGCGCCTTATCATCGCTCGAGAAGCGGCGTAACGACTTGCCCGTGGCGTCCAGAATCTCAAGCGTGACGGGACCGGTCGCGGCCTCGCCAAGAACGTAGTCGATAATCGCTCCGTCTGGGGGATTCTGGCCGGCCGGCTCATCCGGAGGAAGTGGCGTGTCGGTGTAGTTGTCGCGCTGCACCCGGTAGGCGGTGGCGGGTTTGAAGAGGAAAACAGACGCGCTCTCCGCAGCCGCCATTTGACGCAGAGGAGTAATATCGTCGAGCGCCCACATCGAGCGGCCGTGCGTCCCCACCAGGAGGTCGTCCTTGTGAATCCACAGGTCGCGCATGGAAGTGTGGGGGAGGTTCAGTTCGAGAGACTGCCAACGATCGCCGTTGTCGAAGGACACCCACACGGAATTCTCAGTTCCGGCAAAAAGCAATCCCATCGCCACCGGATCCTCGCGCACCGTGTCTACCGGGCCCGCGTCCGGCAATCCCGTAACTATCTTTTGCCAAGTCTTCCCGCCGTCTTTCGTGCGGTAGATGTAAGGGTGCAGATCGTCAATCCGGAAACGGCTGATGGAGGCGAACGCGGTGTCGTTGTCGAAGTGCGAAGCCGAAATTTGCGTCACTTTGCTCCAGGGTATCAACTCGGGAGGCGTAATGTTGCTCCAGTTCTTGCCCCCATCGCGGGTGATCCAGATGAGACCGTCATCGGTTCCGGCCCAAAGCGTGTTGATGTCCTTGAACGACGGGGCGAGGGCATAAATGACGCCGCGCACTTTGGCTGCGTATTCGTCTTTGGCTGCCAAGTCGCCCAGGCTCGCCGGGATACCCGGATGAGGCCGGGTCAGGTCCGGGCTGATGGTCTGCCACGAAACGCCGCCGTTGCGAGTCTCGAAGAGCACGTTGGCCGCGCAGTAGAGGAGGTGCGGATCGAGGGGAGAGAACATGACAGGCTCGGTGCGATCGGTGCGATACTCGTCGCCCCGCAACACAATCGGTGTTACGTCCTGCACCTGTCCCGTCATCCAGTCGAACTTTGACACTGAGCTGCGGCCGCCCCCATAAACAATATTCAGATGAAGCGGATCAGGCGCGACGTAGCCATATTCAATCACGCCCACCGGGTGCCACTCGCGGAAAGTGATTTCGCCGTCGTTGCCGCGGCTCGAAATTCCCACCGAACCGCTCTCCTGCTGGCCGCCGTAAACGCGATAGGGAAACGCATCGTCGGCGATAACGTGATAGAGTTGCGCCGTCGGTTGGTTGTACCAGGAACTCCAAGTCTCCCCGCCATTGACCGTCACGATGGCGCCCTGGTCGCTCACCAGCAGAATCGTGTTGGGATTGTTGGGATTAATCCAAAGGTTCTGGTAGTCATCGCCGCCCGGCGCTCCGCGAATGCCAGTCCACGTCTTCCCCGCGTCAGTCGAGCGCCAACAAACGATGCTGGCGGTGTAGACCACGTCAGGGTTTTTCGGGTCGACTGCGGGGATCGCCAGATCGCCGCCGCCAATGCGCGTTGCGGGACGCGTGTCAGTCGAGATTTGAGTCCAATGCTCGCCGGCGTCATCGGAACGGTAGATGTGCGTCGTGTGAGCGTCAGCCAGGCTCGAGTAAAGCCGCTGGGGGTTGCTGGGTGCGATGGCGACGTAGGCCTGCATCAGGTCATCGGGCAAACCGCCGGCGAGTTTATTCCATGTGTTGCCCCCGTCGGTGGATTTGAAGATCCCGCCGCTCGCGCCGCCATATTCGTTTCTGTCCTCCCAGGGCCCCTGGCGTGCTCGCCATAAGCAGGCGTAAAGCACATCGGGATTCGAGGGGTCTATCTCGATGTCGGAGCCGCCCGTGTTCTCGTCCTTATAAAGGACCTTCTGCCAAGTCCGGCCGCCGTCTGTTGACCGAAAGATGCCGCGTTCTTCGTTCGGGCCATAAGGATGGCCGAGGACCGCCGCAAATAGCCGGTTCGGGTCGCGGGGGTCAACGGCCAGCGCGGGAATTTGCTGCCCGTCGCGCAATCCGAGGTGGGTCCAGGTCTTGCCGGCGTCGGCGGACCTGTAAATACCATCTCCCACGGAGAGATCCGGCCTTTGCAAGCCCTCTCCGCTCGCCACGTAGACTACGTTGGGATCCGAAAGAGCCACGGCGATGGCGCCGATCGACTGCGTGGGCTGGTCGTCGAAGATCGGGTTCCAAGTCCGGCCGTAGTCGTCCGACTTCCAGACACCTCCGTTGACCTGCCCCATGTAGAAGACGTTGGGCTGGCTCGGCACGCCAGCCACCGCGCGCGTCCTGCCGCCGCGATGCGGCCCGATCAGGCGCCAGCGCATCTCCTGGTATAACGCCGGCGAGTACTGTTGCGCGCCCGCGTAGCTCGCTGCCGCGCACGCGGCAAGAGCACATAGAACGACAGAACGGCATCGACTCAAGTGAACCTCCGTTGGTGATGCACCAGCATAAACCAATTCCGCTCTCGTCGAATAGTGGGTAGCGCGGGCCTGCTATTCGGATGTGCAGCTATTGACTTGGCGAACCCGCGAGTTGCCATTCGAGGAGCCTGGAAACCCGCGAGGGGTGTATACATTGAACCGCTCGCAGGCTAAGAGAGAAAGCGCGGTCTCACCATGAGGGCTTCGTCATTTGGTGCGAGGTTCAGGGCCATTTTGATTTTTGCGCTGCTGGCCGCTGCGGAGCTAGAACGAGGCGCGTGCTTGGCCCGACATTCAGGTGTTCCCGCACCGTCAGAATTCGTCCAGCTCATCGTTTTCTCCTGTCTAATCCGGAATTCCTACTTTGAACTTCCGGCCCGACCGATAATCTACCACTAGCGCCGCAGTCGCGGCAGAGCGTCGAGCGATTCGCCACCGAACTAGTGTGATGGGGCGTTATCATTGGGCTGGTCCAGAAACTCGCGTATTGCGAGATTGACCAGCTCCGGTCGCTTGTTGAACGTTCCGTGGTTGCTCGCTGGCACAATGATAAGTTGCCCGTTCGGCAGAGCTCGGAATATTTCGGCATTTTCTTCGACGGAGGTGAAGTCGTGGTCGCCAGCCATGACGAGTACGGGTATGGATATCTTCTTGAGGTCGGCGGGCTCGATCACCACGGGCTGAAGCCACATGTCGTAGGACTTCGCCAATAGTGTCATCCAGTGTTGGGGGCCGTCGGGACTGACCCTCGAGTAGTCGGACAAAAACCAGGGCGGCAGGCTATTGGCTACCTCGCGAAGATGTCCGGCCAATTGTTGAGGTGACCATTGAGCGCGCTGTTTTTCCTCCGGAGAGAGATTCACCCGGATGTTCGCGCCCGAAATAACCAACCGACGAACCATCTTCGGGTGGTCTCGCGCGAGGATCAGGGCAAGATCGGCACCGTCACTGTGTCCCACGACGTCAACGGGGCCGAGGCCGAGCTGCTCGATGATGGCCGCCGTGTCATCCGCCATCATCTGGTAGGAGAGAGACCAGGGGCCATCCGGACTATGCCCATACCCCCGCTGGTCGATGCCGACGACGGTGCGATAGGTCGCAAAATAATCCCGTTGCTTCGCGAAGCTGTTGTCAAAGAAGGCCATCCCGCCGTGTAGAAATACAATTGGCGCTCCACGGCCATAGACTTGCGTGTAAAGCTTGGCGCCCCTTACTTCGACGTAACGCTGAGTGCCACTGGGGCCATCCGCGTGCGCAGTCGCTGGGGCGAGCGCGATGACAAAAGTGAGAATGGCGCCCGTGAAGCTACTCATGGTGTCTCCCTTGGCGGTCTGGTCAGGTGCAGTTTGGGTTCGTTTGAGCAAACGGCCAATTAATTCCTGAATTCGCTTTTTGGCATCCCGAGGCCTGAGAGTATACACCCGCTTGTCTCAAATCGAGCTCATTCGGTCCGTCGTCTTTCTCGGCGACGCCCAGAACGACGTTCTCCTGCTTCCTCAAGATTCAGAAATTGATTTCAAATTGGAAATGCGGGCTAATCATTCACTGGGTTAAGGTGGATGGCCAGGAGAGACAAACTCTGCGCGTTTGGGACATGGGGTTCTTTCTGGTTGTGGCTTGGCCTGTCATCGTCCCGTACTACCTTGTGAAGGCGCGAGGGATCAAACGCGCGCTTGCCATATTCTCTCGGTTGGCTGTCGCTATCTTTGGGGGTTTTGCGGCTGGAACGTCTATTTTTCGACTGGCCCAATGAGCCTGGCACGGACCGCCCGTACGGCTCGGAAGGGGAGACGCCCGCGCTGCGAGGGCGATTCCGCTAGCGTGAGGTTGCGGCGGATTAATTCACGGGCAGATAAACGAAACGCCCGTCATCAACGATTCTGAAAAAGCCCGGGCAGGTTCTGGACGCACAGAGAATCGGTGCGAACCCCAAATACTGCGCGGTGGAGATCAGAACTTGGCCCCCACACAGCGGGCAGGCGAGAATGGCATGGAAAGCAGGCTCAGAATATGGGCTAACCGCCCCTATTTCATCAAGCAAGAAGACGTCCCCCGGAGCCATGGCCGAGACCGAGGATTCGTCCACCCGACTGAGCGCCTTGGGAAGTGAGCTCGGATTCTCGGGGGCCTTGGACCGCGATTCTGCGGTGTCCTCTCCCTTGTTTCTCGCTAGTTTTGTTCTGCCTCGGTCCCGCATAATCATCACCTAACAAACACCTGGGTTTTTCCGAATCGGGACGCCGGTTCCCATTTTGGAACTCGCATCGGCGCACGCCGGCTTGCGGATAAGAAGTCCGACAAGTCTCCCCGCCCAAGTCCTATTTCTTTCTTCGGCCGGCCTCGCGCCTGCTTGCCCACGCGCTCCCGCTTGTAATTGGCCGGCGGCTCTTGGGGGGCTGGCGGCGCGCGGTGGATCTCGTGTGCTTTCTGGTCGCTGCACACTTCTCGCGCGCATCCAGTTCGCATCACCCAGCCTCATCCCACAACCATGATTAGTATCGGCTGGGTTGAATGGGGTCTTTAAGCGATGCCGCAGTTGGCGACTGCAATCAGGACAATCTGCTGACCGCTCGACCCTGAGGCAGGCAAGATTTTCGAAGCCAGGACCTTTTCCAATTTGGAACTGAAGCTGAAGCGCCGGCGAACTCATGCTTCGCCGGACGAGAAATCGACCGGCCTCGAACTCGCTTCCCCCGTCGCGCCGCTCTTCGGGTCTGAGGCTCGAATGGGCCCGCCCTCAGTTTTCTCCCGGCACGCCTCATCATCCGCTATGCCCTTGAAACTTCGAGGTTAATTGCCCGTCAGTGATTCCCGGGTGGGCGTCCGTCCGGACCGAGGCTAAGCCCTGCACACTACGCTACGTAATCCGGGCGAAACGCGGCAGGCGGTGTCCGGGAACGGTTTCTCAGTACCGCCAGCGGGCTGGCACGGCATTTGCAATTTCTAATGCCAGCGCCGCGAACTCACGAACCAAGTAAGCGTGAGGTTAGCGCAGGAAATGAGTTCCTGCGCCGGTGGTGGAGTGTTGCCGCTCAACACGCAGTCCCCCTGAGGTTGTCGCGTGGCGCAAAACGAAAAAACGAGGTGCGTCATGACAGGACAATTGGCAGGAGTTGGAACCACCGGCCGCCGGTCGCGGCAGTTACCGGTTCATAGTTCAACCCCAAAAGTACTTCTAGCTTCTCCCCTCACCGGCCCGTCGCCTCTTCAAAACGGCGAAACTGGGCCATCCCCGATCCCTGCTTCCGCTCCCCAGTTAGCGAAGGGAAAAGCAGGGGGAAACGGCAACGGCAACGGACACGGAAACGGCAACGGCAAATCAGACATGGCAACTCAGGACCTACTGCAGGCGATGGCGCCGTTGGTCAAGCGCGTGGCGTTCGAAATGCGGCAGCACTTGCCGCCTCACGTGGAGATGGACGACCTGGTGGGGGCCGGAACTCTGGGGTTGGTGGATGCACTGCGAAAATTCGATCCTTCCAGAAAGGTGAGGCTTGAAAGCTACGCCCGGCACCGCATCCGCGGAGGCATCCTGGACGCGCTGCGAAGTCTCGACCCCGCCAGCCGCGACATGCGGCGCCGCGTAAGAAAAGTGGAAAAGGCCTATCGCGAGTTGGAAGCACGCCTGGGCCGCCCCGCGCAAGGCGAAGAAATCGCGCGGGCATTGGGGATCAGCCTCAAAGTGTGGCACCGGTGGTCGCAAGAAGTGCACGCGCTGGGCTTTGACGGGTGGCAGCATTCCGAAACGGCAGCAGCCGCAGTCAAGCTGCCGGTGAAAGAAGAGAATCTGGTGGCAGTCCGTGAACTTGCTGAGGATCCCTTCGACCTCTGCTATCGCCGCGAGCAACGCGATTTGCTGAACCGCGCTCTGGAGCGCCTGCCCGAACGGGAACGGCTCATTGTGACCCTCTACTACCAGCAGGATCTGACCATGAAAGAGATCGCCTCCCGGCTCGCCGTGGATGAATCGCGCATATCGCAACTTCACGCTGAGGCGCTGGTGCGACTCAAGGCGCGGGTGCAGGCCTCGCTCTCTTCACCCCGCAAACTTACGGTTGAGATGGTGCGTCCGGTGGGCATGGCTGCCTGAGACGAATCAAAGCGGCGGCGTTGCTCTCGTTCTAGCGGCGGGATGGTCAGGCCACGTAGACGATACATCGCCGTGTAGCGCCAGTAAGATGCCTCTGCTTTAATCCTGAGAAGGTGTGAAGGAATTCGGAATGTGTCATCCTGAGCGTAGCGAAGGATCTCTGCAGTTGTACGTGAATCGATGAGTCCTATGGAACTACGGAGATCCTTCGCTTCGCTCAGGATGACAGGCGGGTGATTTTTCCACGCCGCCTGAGCTTGCAGACACAGCCGGGTGGTGGTAGCCTCGTCTTCTCATGACTCGACACGAAAACAAGATCTTCGAGAACCAGCACCTGGTATTGGATGACGGGATTTTCGTCAACTGCACTTTCAAGAATTGCAGCCTGGAATATTCCGGCGGCGACGTTTACGTGCAGAACTGTCAGGGAGAAGGTTGCCAACTCGTCTGGCGAGCAGCGGCACAGCGCACGGTAATGCTGCTGCAAGGTTTGGGCTTGATGGTAGCGCCGCCTCCGCCTCCCGCCCCCGATCCGGCCCGGCGCGTGCAGTGAACGAATCCCGGAGTGCAGCGCCGCTGACGGCTTGGCTGTGCGACCATTAGTGTAATGCGTCACCAAAGCCTTTACTTAAGGAGATCGGCCGGCGTGGAGCAAAGCTCTGCGGTTTTCGCTGATTGGGAACGCCGAAGCTCAGAGCTTTGCTCTCGGCCAGCCTGATTGAATCCGAATTCGGAAGTTGCGAGGCTCTCTGAAAAAGAACCCCTCACCCGGCTCGCTACTCTCACCACCCTCTCCCCACGGGAGATGGCTGAAAAACCATCGTCGTTGACTGCCCTTTCCCGTGGGGAGAGGGTGGCCCGCTGCCGGCGCGTTCATCAGCCGGAGCAGGCCGGGTGAGGGGTTACTTTCGAAGAATCTGAACACCCGTTCCGTTCTCGAGGTCAACTTCGGAATTCAGGTTGAATGTAAGGAAGCGTTGGACGCGCAACGCTACAGGATTGGCGGACTGGCTCGTCTCCTGCGAAAGAGGCGATGAACGGCGCGCTGTTACCGCAGCCTCCGATAAGGAAACTTCCCCTCCATCTCGAAGACTTCCGCCGCGGCCCTTATTCCGCCCGTGGTGGTCAGGTCGCTCAGGTTCATCGCCCCGGCGCAGGCGGCGAAACGGAGCGCCTTGTCGGAGCTCCAGCCCTTCGAGAGTCCATAAATCACGCCCGCACAAAACGAGTCGCCGGCGCCTGTGCTGCCCACGATGTAGCTCGCGGGAAGTTCCAGGGAAGGCTGGAGAATCTCACCTCCGCCCTTGGCCAGGAGGTAAGCTCCTTCGGGAAAGTGAATCACCACCATCGCCTCGACGCCCAAGCTCAGAATAGCCGTGGCAATTCTCTTCAGATTCGCGAGGATCAACGCCTTTTCGCGCCGAATCGGTATTCCGGAAAGTCGCTCGGCTTCGAAGTCGTTGATGATGCAATAGGACGCGAACCTCAACGCCGGAGAAACAATCTGCAGGTAGCGATCGCTGTCCAGTGACACCAGGTCGACGGACGTCCGTATGTTCCGTTCGCGAATACGAGCCAGGAACCGCGCGGCCACAGTCCCGAACTGCTCGTCCGCTTGATACATGGCGTCCAGAAGATTCAAGTAGCCCAAATGAAACCAGCCGACCGGCAGCCTGTCGAGGTCGACATCTTCAGGCGAGAAAAGCCGGTTGGCTCCCCGATAGTGAAAGAAGGTCCTGTGGCCGGTGGAAGCGACATTGAAAACGTCCGTATAAGACGTGCCATCGCGGCCGGTCCTCCTAAGCTGCTCGAGGTGGACGTGGGGATAAGGGCGGAATTGATCGATCAGAAAGTCCCCGTAGGAGTCGTTTCCGATCACGCCCAGAGGGTAGAGATCGAGCTCGCCGTCGAATTTGGCGAGGTTCAGCGAGACGTTGAACGCGCAGCCACCGCCGCCCATGGATTCGGCGGTGATGCTGGCGAGGGAGTGTTCTGGAGGGTAACTGTCGATGACCTTAACCAGATCAAGGGTCCAGTTCCCAGCGCACGCAATACCTTCCTGTCGCACATCGGTCATAGTCAGGGATCGCAGTCGGGATGCCTAGCTTTATGGCGGCGATCCGTGACCGCCGCATTGTCGAATCGTAGCCCTGAGTGCCGTTTCAATACGTGCCGGCGCCTTGGGAGCGCGAGGCAGCATTATACACACTCGCGCAGTGGCGGGAACAGCCTGGATCGAATCCGAGGCAGACCTATCCTGTGATTTCGCTTATTCCCGCCCATTGCTCCGGAAGAACGTGATCGCTCGAGAATCCTGTAATTTCCGGCAGCGCTAAGCTCCGCCAGAGCGTACGTTCGTAGCTCGAGGACCCTTGTCCCCTCTCTCCACTTCAAGTTCGACGCTTGTCCCCTCTTTCAAAGCGTCGAAGTTGAGTCCCTGAAGGCTGCTGCGGTGGAAGAATACTTCCTGGCCCTCGGCAGTGCGGATAAACCCGAAGCCACGGTCACGGATGATTCGCTTGATAGTCCCTTGCATGGCCACCTCGGAGAGCGTATGGGAACTTCGCGCTGGTTCAAACTACAGCCTGGCGGCCTGCGCGTGAAATCGCCACACGCACCATTGGCGCAACCCTACCACCAGCGAGGCGCGTTGTCAAAGGAGAAACTCCCACTAAGGCGAATTGCATCGAAGTTGCAGGAGGCAGGGTCAAGAAGTCGCAGTTGACAGAAGGTCAGTATTATTGTAGCCTATATGTGGAGCCTATGGCTCCGGCGGAGGCGCCAGCACCCAGCGGTTGCGCCGCAGGAAATCGCTGACCGCGCTGATATCATTGGCGTCGCACGCCACCAGGCGGCAGAAAACCTCCGCCGTCGCCACCTTCGGCTCGAGCTTGGCCGCGGAGCGAAAAGCCACCAGGGCGTCTTTCTTGCGTTTGAGCTCCCAGAGCGAGATCGATTGGAGCGCCAGCATGGAGGCGGAGTCCGGCTCCGTCCCTAGCGCCATCGCAGCTTCTGCCAGCGCCCCTTCGAGGTCGTGCTGCTTGCGGAGGATGAGCGCGCGCAGGCGGTGCCCCTCAGGCGCCTGAGGATGGCCGGCAATCAACGCATCCGCCTTGGCGCTGGCCCGCCCGAGATCCCCGCGTCGCACCAGTCCCATCACCAACTGTTCCTGCGCCGGGAGATAATCCGGATGCGCGCGCGTGACTTTCTCCAGCAGTTCCGTGGCGGCCCCCACTTCCCCGGTTGAGTTCATCAAGACCGCGAGCTGATACTGGCTTTGCCAATCTTCCGGATCGAGCGCCACGACCTTCTCCAGCATTTTTCGCGCCTCGGCGGAACGGCCCTGTTGCATGAAAATCTGCGCCATGCCTGCATACGCCGCGCCGAGGTTGGGGGAAACTTCGATAGCGTGTTGGAAGTTTTCTGCCGCTTGCGCGAATCGCTTTTCGAAGAATCGCATCTGGCCGAGCGCCAGATACGCTTGCCCCTCCTTGGGGTTGAGCTGCAAAGCCTTTTGGTATTCTGCGGCGGCTTTGTCTTCTTCGGCTGCCGCAAAATAGACGCGGCCCAAGCCCACGTGGGTCGCGGCATCGTCCGGAGCGGCGCGGGCTGCCTCTTGCATCTCGGCCAGCGCTTCTTCTTTTCGTCCCGCCTCGAGGTCGAGTTCTGCCAGGACTTGCTTGAGGGAGGCGTCTTGCGGCCTGAGCGCGGCCAGCTTCTTATACTCGGCGGCGGCCAAGGCGCGGTAGTCCTGCCCGGGAGCTCCGCGAGCGTGCTGCGAATTTGCCGGACGCCGGCTCAGCGCCCAGGCCGTGGCCGCCAGTTCGTAGTGCGCATCCGCATCCGAAGGATCGAGGCGCGTGGCCACTTCGAGTTCGCGCACGGCCGCTTCTTCCTGGCCCTGGGCTCGCAAAGCCGTGCCTAACCCGCGGTGCGCCAATTCGAGTTCAGGCTGCAGTTCAATGGCATGGCGAAAGGCGGCTTCCGCGCCTGCTGCGTCCTGGCGCGACAGCAGGTCGAACCCCTTGTTGACCGCCTCCGCAACTCCCGGCAAGAGCTGGGGAGAGGCCGGCGCTGCGGTCTGCTGTCCCTCGCTCAATATGACGGCGGACTTCGCTTCGCCAGACAACAGGCCGGCCGCGACGATAATCAATCCTACGCAACAACGCATACAGCCTCTCAAACCACTTCACATCTACGTACGTGGACCCGTTCCCCCTCCTTCGTTAAGGCGGGGGTTAGGGGGTGGTTACCCAAGTCGAGCAGTCCTGCTACCATCCACCCGCCGACTCTCCCTCAGCCGAGAGGGGGAGCCGTCACGGCGCCATGCGAATCTGCTCGGGATCGCGGATAACGATCTCGGGCTTCGCCTGGTACACGGTAACTGCCCCGCGGATTTCAATTTGCCTTCCTGCCAAGGATTGCACATCACCAAACTTGCTTTTGTCGGAAGAAAATATCACGCTGGTGAACGGGCAGTTGCGATAATCCTCGCAGAAATCGAAGAACGTATTGCCCCCCCTCGACGTGAATACCTTGAGCACGCGTCCGGTAACGCAACCCGTCTTGCCCGCCAGCGGAGCCGCATTGCGGATGTCGACGCAATCGGCCGCCTCTCCTCGGGGCGCAGCACTCGAAGCACTCGAAGCACTCGAAGGAGAGGATGCCGGAGGTTGAGGCGGGTGCTCCGTGCGACGGCCCACCAAAACCCCCAGACAGAAGGCTACCAGGACAATCCCCGCCACGACTATTCGCTTGCGCCTCATTTCGTGACCTTCGACGAAGTAGCGGCGAGTTCACCTCGCCAACTGGCGGCGTAAAGCCGCCTCTACTCCAAGCTCAGATGCTTCCCGCGCCTCGACAATCTTGCTCGGCAGAGGCGGCTTTCCCGCTCGAACCCAGGCAGTATACCAGAGGCTGCTGACGAAGGAAGCTGCGTCCGAAAGCTGTTTGAGGGCCAAGGGTGCGGCGAGCTTGTAGAAGAGCGCATTGTACTGCGGATCGAGATAGGTCCGGCCGGAAACCGCGATACGATCGGAGGCGAAGACCAAATTCCTGCAATTGAAGCTTCGAACCGCCTCCTCGAAGATCCGGCCGCGCAGGTCCGGCAAAAAAACCGCGGGTTGGGCCTCGAGCCGCCAGCCGTCCGCCAGGGCGTTCACCAGATCGGTCTCGAAGCGAGCGTGCACGCCCTTCTGCCCCGTCAATTGGCCGTCGTAGTTCTTGACCGTGTGCAGAGGCTGAGTAAGGTCGGTGGCGTAGTGGGCTGCGAAAACCGCGTCCTGATCCGCCGCCTGCCAACGCCGGTGCTCGAGAGAATCGGCCAGGCGCAGCGTGAAGCGCTCGATTTGCCATAACGAGTCCCCGTTGCGAAGCTGCCAGAACATGGGCGCCGCTCTTTCGAGAACGAACTGCCGGCGCAGATTCGGGAACGGGTAAGTGTCGTCGGCGTCCATGTCGGTATAGTGGTGCGGGCGTTCCGCGGCGTCGTCGTGGGCCAGCAGGTCGGGGTCAGAGGCATGCTCGACCAGGAAGACTTTGCGCGCTTCAAAGTAGGAGCGGAGCGGCTGAGGCAAATTGTCCACAGCAGCCGCGTTCACCAGCTTGTGCCCGCGATCGCCCCAGGCCCATCCAGGCTGGGGCCGGCACGCAATAGCCAGGAGCAGAATCACCACCGTTCGGAGCCACGGTAGCTTTTCAGAGGCGCGTTCCTTTGTTTTCATAGACATTCTCGCTTTGTTCCCTCAAAAAAGCGGTTTTCAGCTCTCAGCCACCCCACTCCTGGCTGGCGCAGACCCCGATGTGCGGGGTCTGCGATGTCCCGAAGGGACAGGTCGGACCAAGCGGTGCAGTCTAACCAACTGCGCCTTCGGCGCATCGCAGACGTTCAAAAAACAACGTCTGCGCCATCCCACTACTTTTTTACCGAGTCCTTTGTTTTCATAGACATTCTCGCTTTGTTCCCGGAAACTCGGAATAACGCCGACCTTCACGTCGGCGCTGACTCGACTTTCTGTCTGCTGACCTGAAGGTCAGCGCTACACGGCGCTATCTCCTCCGCGACCAACGTGGATTGACCACTGTAGCCTATTACTTCGCGTTTGTCAAGAGACAAGAAGTTATGATTCTCGGGTGCAGAGCCGCTGATACGGTACAGCGGCTATCGTGCGCCGTCCAATACGCCGCCCACTTTCGGATTTGCTTGATTCTTGTCCGTCAATGCCGTATAGTAACGCAATGAGCGCGGCGATTGCCTACACGAGCGTTTACGAGAAGCGTGTAGCCAAGATGCTGCGTGCGGACGAGCGCGACGCTATGGAAACCCACATCGCGGAAAACCCGGAAATGCACCCGGTCGTACCAGGTACTGGAGGGGTTCGCAAAGCCCGGTGGGGCCGCCAAGGAATGGGAAAACGCGGAGGAGTTCGAGTGATCTACTTTTACCGGTCAGCAGCCGGCGTTGTCTACCTTCTCGATGTTTACGCCAAAGCTGTGAAGGAGGACTTAACGCCAGCGGACAAACAGCAACTAAAGCAGATGGTAAATCGTTTGAAGGGTGCGCAATGAAAAAGAACAAGCATTCCCGAATGGGCAAGCGCCTTATCGCCGCCATGCAGGAAGTCGTTGACCATGTTGAGGGGAGGAAGGCCCTTCCCATGCGTTTTGTCGAGGTCCCCGAGGACGTAGATGTGAGGGCGATCCGTTCCAAGCTGGGCTTATCACAAGCGGAATTCTCGCGGCGTTACGCCGTGAGTCCGCGCTCGCTCCAGGAATGGGAGCAAGGGCGACGGCGGCCGGAAAGCGCCGTGCGCGCCTACTTGACAGTGATCGATAGAAACCCCGAAGCAGTGGAAGAAGCGCTAACGAATAGGTCGTGACGTTCCAATCGTTAATTCACGGATTAGCAGGCTGCGGAAGGATCTGGCGAAACCTTCGGCCTTCATCCCCGCAGGGGATGGATTGAGTAGCCGGGGGCAACGCCCCATAAGCGTTAATTTAACGCCTCAAGTGGAGGCAATATAGGTCTCGCTCACCGCTAATACAGGCCCGGAGGGCCGACAGGGAGTAGCCCACGGCGTGAGCCGTGGGACCGAGGAGCCACCCCTGGTTATTTCAGCCCCGGAGGGGCGGCAGTGGTTCCCGCGTGAGATCTGTCGCCCCTTCCGGGGCTGTGAATATTAACACCACATTCCGTCCCACGGCTCACGCCGTGGGCTACTTTCTGGCGCCGCTCGGCGGCTCCGGTGGTCGTGGCGATCTTAAGTTAACGCCTATGGGGCGTTGCCCCCGGCTACTATCTTTTGCCCTTTCAGGGCAGTCGAGACAGTGCTTTTTACCGCAGCCTGCAAGGCCGTCGCCTGTTCCGACTCTCCTTCCTGCGGGCTAACCGCGACCGCTAATCTCCGTCTAACGGCACATGAGGGAACAAAAAGGACACGCAGCGCGGGGACTGCCTGCGCTCGATACTTTGAAGCAGGACACTCGCTACGCGTTTCGCACCTTGCGGCGCGACCGCGCCTTTACGGTGATGGCGGTATTGATTCTGGCGCTGGGCATCGGCGCGAACACCACGGTCTTCAGTGTGGTGAATACTATCCTGCTGCGGCCGCTGCCTTTCGAAGCTCCCGAGCGGTTGGTGTGGATTGAAGGGCCGCCCAAGGGCTGTGGCCTCTCGTGTGCGACTTACTCCGCCGACGCCTTCGAAGAGTATGAGCGGCGCAACCATTCTCTCTCTATGCTGACGGCTTACATGCCGTTCTATGGTCCTTCAGACTACAAGCTGACGGGCCGCGGAGAACCGCAACCCGTGTCGGGCGTCATGGTGGCGAGCAATTTCTTTGAGACGCTGGGCATCCAACCCGCGTTGGGGCGCTTGCTCGCTCCGGAAGAATACCTGAAGAACGGCAGGCCGGCGGTGATGCTGAGTTATTTCTTCTGGAAGCGGCAGCTTTCGGGCGACCGCTCGATTGTGGGGCAAACGATCACGTTGAACAACGCGCCGGTGACGGTGGCGGGGGTGCTGCCGCCGAGTTTCGATTTCGGGTCGGTTTTTGCACCCGGTACGAAGATGGACATCTTCGCTCCGGCGATCATGGATGAAATGCGCGACTGGGGCAACACGCTTCTGCTGATCGGCCGGCTAAAACCCGGCATGAGCGTGGCGCAAACGCAGGCCGAGGCTGAGCTCTTGTTTCCGCGCCTCTATTTCAATGCGAAGCATCCGGAGTGGGGCAGCGGGTACCAGGCGCGGGTGCAGTCGCTCAAGGACCACGTGAGCGGCAGGCTGCGACGCTCGCTCGTGGTGTTGTGGAGCGCCGTGGGCCTTATCCTGCTCATCGTGTGCGTCAACCTGTCGAACCTGGCTCTGGCGCGAGCCGCGGCGCGCAGCAAGGAATTCGCGATGCGCAACGCGCTGGGGGCAGGACGGGGAAGGCTGATTCAGCAATTACTCACCGAAAGCATGATGCTTTCGCTGACGGGAGCCGCGCTGGGACTGGGTTTCGCTGTGGTGATGATCTACTACCTTGCGCATCAGGGCTCGATCGCGCTGCCCTTGCTGAGCAGCCTGCGGGTGGACAGCGCGGCTTTTGGGTGGACACTCTTGGTAGCCACGGTGAGCGCGATTCTTTTTGGGCTTGCGCCGGCCTTCAAGATGTCAGGCAAGAACATTCAAGACGCCCTGAAAGATTCCGGCCACGGAAACACGCAGGGAAGTGCGCATGAACGCATGCGCTCCGTACTGGTCGTTTCGGAAGTTGCACTGGCGTGTGTGCTGCTGGTTGGGGCGGGGCTGCTGTTGCGCAGCTTTCTGCGCGTCCTCGATGTCGACCTGGGATTCGAGGCTGACCGCGCGGCCGCTTTGCGCGTGGATTACGACGATGGAGGCAAATCGGCCGAGAGGGGGGCGATTCTCGAGGAAATGCTGCGCCGCGTGAAGGCCATTCCGGGAATCGAAGAAGCCGGCGTTACCGACATGCTGCCGCTCGACCGCAACCGGAGCTGGGGGCTCGCCGCCAAGGGCGTGGTCTATCGAAAGGACGAATCCCCCGACGCGTTCGTTTATGTGGTGACGCCGGGCTACCTCGAAGCCATGGGCATGCGCCTGCGCGAAGGGCGGGACCTCGACTGGTCCGACAAGTCGGACAGCGAACACGTGGCCGTCCTCAATGAGGCCGCGGCAAAAAGGCTGTGGCCCGGACAGGATCCGCTGGGGCGAATCGCAGTTATCGGTGGAACGGATACGAAAGTGGTGGGTATCGTCGCGAACGTTCGCGAGACGAGTGTGGAAGATTCGTCGGGCCTGGAAATGTACGTTCCGGCAACTCAGGCGGGGCCGGCGGGGGCGGAGTTGGTGGTGCGCACCAAGCTGCCCCCGCAAGCGCTGGCGGCGAGCGTGATGCACACCCTGCGCACGCTGAACCCGGGGCAGCCCGCTACGGAGTTTCGTCCTCTGCGGCAGATTGTGGATCATGCCGTTTCGCCGCGGCGCTTTTTTGCGGTGCTGGTTGCCGCCTTTGCGGCGCTGGGGCTGGCGCTGGCTTCGCTCGGCATCTACGGCGTGATCTCCTACTCGGTCACGCGTCAGACGCAGGAGATCGGCATCCGCATGGCGCTCGGAGCGACGCAGGCACACGTGCTGGCGGGCGTGCTGGGCAGGACGCTCCGGCTGGCCCTCGCGGGAATTGCTGCGGGTCTCGCGGGCTCGTTGGTGGTTGCCAGGATGATCGCCTCGCTGCTCTACGGGACTGCGCCGACCGATCTCGTGACATTCGCAGGCATGGCGGGTTTGCTCGCCGCGGTGGCGCTCGTGGCCGGATATGTGCCGGCGCATCGAGCCTCACGCATCGACCCCATGGTGGCGCTGAGGAATAGTTGAATGACAGGCGTGGGGTTCGGAATGGCAGCGCATCAAGGTAGTGCGGGCGTCCCGCCCGCAGTCGCGGGAGCGTCCCGCTCCCGTGCGCGGGCAGAGCCTGTCCTGAGCGCAGCGAAGGAATGCCCGCGCCCCCGCGGGCGAGACGCCCGCGCCACGATTCTCAAAGCAGTCGCTCACCTCCGTCGGCTGACGGGCGCCCAGGAACGATGAAAATCTCGAGAGCGCCATGGAGTGCGGCTGCGAAGCTGCCGCCATGGAATTCCAGCGAACGGCGGTAGCTGACGCTACCGCACTCCAGGACGCCTTCGGCGTAAGGATTTTCAAAGCAGTCGCGCATGCCCGTCGGCTGACGGGCACCCAGAAACCATGAAGTACCCGGGAGCGCGGGCATCCTGCCCGCAGAGTGCATGCAATTGCGGCGCGAAAGGCGGGCAGGAT
>JBEKLY010000074.1:0-27214 GCA_050010015.1 Terriglobia bacterium | reverse complement strand
TGGGCGGCTCAGACCCTGCCGAGGTTATTCGGACCTACGGCCAACGTTTGTGCTTTCTGCACCTCAAAGACACTCGCAAATAAGTTGCCGCAGTCGCCCGGAAGGATCGCAATCGCGTGGAAGCGATGGGGCCGCCGTTTTGCGAAATCGGGCTGGGCATTGTCAATTATGACGCCGTGGTCCAGGCTCTGCGCGACGTCCGATTTACCGGTTGGGGAATCGTCGAGTTGGATACCGGCAATTCAACCCTGGGCGGCCCCGACGCTGCCGCGGCTGCCAATCGCGATGCCTTGCGAAAGCTCGGTTTCAACGCGTAAAGAGTTAGAGCCGTCCCAATTTACCTGGTAGCGCTGACTTCGGGCCAGCACGTGCGGACTTTTCGCTGCGCTCAGGGTAGGCTCTAAAGGTCGGCGCTGTTTCGGAATTATGACGCTACCGAGAAGCTCTGTGCCTTGACAACATCCGCAGGTGAATGCTAGAAAACTTTAGTGGCTTCCTTGGCGCTATCGTCTAGGGGTTAGGACGTCAGATTCTCAATCTGAAAACCCGGGTTCGATTCCCGGTAGCGCTACCAGATCTTAGAGTTAGCAAATAATACCAATAAATTGAATGAATTACGAAGGAGATAAGACAATTCTCACCAGTCTCTCCGGACCTCCTCAGTCTATACCTTCCACCACAGAAGCGGACAGTAAATGGACAGTAAGGAGCGACTTCGATACCCACTTTGCCCTGCAAAAACAAACGGTCGGTTTGCGCCGCCTAAACTGTCTGGTTTACATCTGGCGCAAATGGACGAAGCCGACTCAAATGAAGGCTGAGTGCACTTAGTGGCAAATTGCGCTTTGGAAACTATGCGGAAGCGTCATTCGTAAGGGTAGGCAGTGCAGGATCTTAGCGGCAGGGAAGAACGACTATGAATGCGGGAATGCTGTGGTAACGCGTTTGGTTCTAGGTAGCTAGCGGAGGTCGTCAGCAAAGCGATGCACAACGATACCGCTGCAAGTCGGCAACATCAGTGAATCTTGATCTTGCCTCGATCCAGATCGCGGAGAGTTCCCTCGAAGTCCCTCAGGGTTTCATGCGGCAAATCCTCGCAAGTCTTCTGGAATATTGGCGTCCCCGGCAGGATTTGAACCCGCGTTACCGCCGTGAAAGGGCGATGGCTTTTGCGAGGCGACTTAGACTGTTGACACCCGGCCCGGCAAGCGTTCGCAGATTACCCCAGTCACAGACTGGCGCAGCGGTACGGTGTACTCACTCAGCATCAGACTGTCGCCGTTGAACAGAGGGAGAAGTCATGCGAAAAACATATCGGCTTGAATTGGAAGTCGACTTAGACGAGTCCAATGTCCAGAGCGCAATTCAGATTGCGCGCAGCCAGTTCCGCAAGGCTGGCCCTGCGAGTACGCCAGTGAATTGGAGCCGGATGGGCGGCAAATGGAGAAGGATCACAGCCGAAGAATTCATACCCGACGAAGGAATAGCAATCATGGAAATTATTGACACGAACGATTTGCTTGATGCGGCGGGTATTGAGGTCACCAGCGTCTCGTGCGTAGAGGTCAAGCCAGAGAAGACTGTTTTGCGTGAGTCCTCTAACTCAGAGCTCAAGCATCGCATCCGACGGGAGGCGACAGCGCTGAGGCGGGGTCCGTGCGTGAAGGCGCAAGATTCGATCGGGCGCAGCCCAAGGACTCATCGGACGACGAAAAACCCGTCGTGAGGGACATGAGGCAAACATGCCAAGCTGAATCCGTAACCCGGGACACTGATTCAGGCCCCGGCCTCGCTCGCCTACGTGCGAGACCAGATGGGGGGACCGCTCGATTCAGGTTACTTTGGAAACCTACTGGCATCTGATTCCAAGGGCAGATGTGGCGTCCGTGGACAAACTCGGTGGGGTAACCAGTCCGCAACAAGCCTCTCCACAGCCGCAGCAAAGAGCTCGGCAGGAATCGGACGGTTTTAAGGAAGTCCTTCCAAATGAATGGCTGGGAGGTGGAGATTCGAATCCCGATTCGTAGATCCAGAGTCCAATATCGCCTGTTGATTCCAAACAAAATCAACAGCTTAGCGCGGCAAATCGCGGCAGAGTCCAGCAGAACCCGCAACGCCGCCGCAATAAGAAGAATACAACTTGGCATGCATGTCTGCCAAGGGGTCAGGGGTGACCTCATGACTGCCAAGCATGTCAGAGTAGTACCCGGTGCTGATTCTTAAGGCCGTTAGCTGGCTGCTGATGGCTTGTTTTACCCCGTTCTCTCGCCCAGTTGTGGCCCAGATGTGGCTCAGGCGGGAGCGCAGGAATGTGCCCGGTTGGGGTATCCCAATTCCGGGTCGGTAACACAGAGACTGTTGGAGACAACCAACGGGACATCCGATACGCGTATACAGGGTCTGGATACAAATCTCTTACAAATGTCTATTCTGTTGGCTCCCTTTGTTTATTGCCCCTAAACTCGCCGCGGGGAGTCTCGCCATACACACTGGCCGGATTGGGTTGCTGCCCGGAGGCTGTCCAATTCGCTTCCTCGGTGACTCGAAGGTAGGTGCCGGTTGCTCGGCATCGCCACCCTCTGCTGTAGTTGCCCAGGTTCGATATTCGACCGCGCCTCCTATCTTTCCGGGTCGCCAGCTCTAAGAAAGCCTAAACTACGCCTCGAACCCTCGCGGGTTTCACAATTTCCAAGTTCGAAGGCTTGCTGATGTTGCGGAGGGATGAGACTCCGTACGGACTCTTCCATCTCCCTGGCAGAGCTGACGTGCTCAGGGAAACTGCACACACTGATGGCGAACGAGAGACGGTTACTCGCGCCCGCGGCATCGTGGAGTCCCTCCATCAAGCGGTCACGCAAGCCGTAAGCGTCGCTAGCGTTGACTGCGGGAAGAACGATCCCGAAGAAGCCCGCTTCAAGCAGGAAGATGGAGTCTTCGCACCGCAGCGTGCGCAGCAGAGTCTTCGCCGCATCCCCAAAGGCGGTCTCGACTTCACCAGGTTCGGTACAGGTGCTCGAGGGCTTCAATTCCACGAGCAACAAAGAAAGGTGTTGCTGGGTGCCCGAAGCGCGGCGGAACTCCATTGCCAGAAGGTCGCAGAAACAGTTGAGCACCGGAAGGGTCGACAGCAGATCGGCGCTCGCCTCCCGGCGAACCTTCGCGGTTTGGCGCCCCTCTTTCTCCAGTTCCGCGCGCAGACGCCGTATGACGGCTTGACGGTCTACAAAGTAACCCACCGTCATCGCCGCGAGCGCGCAAAATCCGAAAAACACAACGCGCGTCGGGATTTCGCTCAAGTTCGACGGGTGGGAAAAGACCGCCGGGTACATCAGGAATCCGACACCGATTGCCAGGACGACAATCACGGTGTGTGCCAGTATCCACAACTGCAATTCGCGGCGGTCTAAGGCGTTTGGATCAGCTCGGTCAACAACCTGCATGGCTTCTCTTCTCCTTTTGTGCCCACCGTCTGGTTTCAGGCGAACCAAACTCTAATCCATGAGGTCCAATCCGCGCCACGTAAGAGGACGGCGCATTCCAAATCCGTGCCTACCCCCAGAGTTCACTTGGGCCTTTGATTTCAGCGAACTAGAGGGACCGCGTCACGGAAAGAGGAATCAATTTGGTTTGGAAAAGAGTTCGCCTGGCCCAGGGGTGTCTCAAAACGGGGCAATGTGATGTACCACAGGAGAGTCTGATTTAGGTTAGCCAGATCAAAGAACCCCGGCAGCGACAACCAGATTATTGCTAAGTCCCCCGCTTCATTCGCAGAACTTCACGGACCTTGAGCAACAGAGCATTTGGCAAAAAGGGCTTCTGCAGCAAAGGCGTGCCGCCGTCGGAAATGCCGTGGCGGACAACGGCATCATCTGTGTACCCCGACATGTAGAGCACTTTTGACTCGGGATGTAGGGAGGATAAACGCGTGGCCAACTCTTTACCGTCGGTTAGTGGCATCACTACGTCGGTCAGCAGCAGGTGGATAGGCTTTGTATATTGTTCCGCGATCTTGAGCGCCTGTGCGGCTCCCTCGGCTGCCAGTGTATTGTAGCCTTTAGACTTGAGCGTTTCGCAGACCAGCGACCGGACGCCGCTCTCGTCTTCGACCACCAGGATGGTTTCTTTACCTTTTGCCAGTTTAGCAGGGCGACGGACTCTGGAGGGCTTCGCGGTGGACGCAACTTCCTCGACGCAGGGAAAGTAAATCTTAAACGTCGCACCCTGTCCTGGTTCGCTGTAAACCCAGATGAAGCCGCCGCTCTGCTTAACGATCCCATAGACCGTAGCCAACCCCAGGCCCGTTCCCTTGCCTTTTGCCTTGGTGGTGAAAAAGGGCTCAAAGATATGTGCTTGCGTCGCCAGGTCCAGGCCGCAACCCGTGTCGCTTACGGACACCACGACATACTTGCCGGGCGTCATGGGCTTATGGGTGCGCGCGTAGTCTTCGTCCGCTTCAACATTAGTCGTCTCGATAATAAACTTCCCCCCTTGCGGCATAGCGTCGCGAGAATTGACGGCCAGATTCATGATGACCTGCTCGATTTGCCCCGGATCCACTTTGACGAGTCCCAGGCCGGGCCTCAGCTTCGTAACCAGCTCCACGTCTTCACCGATCAGCCGGCGAAGCATCGTTTCTGTATTGGCAAGGACGTTGCTTAAATCCAGGACTTTTGGCTCCAAGACTTGCCTGCGGCTGAAGGCCAGAAGTTGCCGCGTCAGAGAAGCAGCCCTCTCTCCCGCCATCTGGATTTCTTCGAACAGGCCCCGGCTCGGGTCTTTGGGGGAGCTCCGCTGCGTGAGAATCTGGGCATACCCGTTGATGACCGTAAGCAGGTTATTGAAATCGTGGGCCACTCCGCCCGCCAGCCGTCCCACCGCCTCCATCTTTTGCGCCTGGACAAATCGCTGCTCCAGTTCCTTGCGGGCCGTAATGTCCTGTTTCGTCGCAATAAAGTGGGTGACTTCCCCGTGCTCGCCCCGCACCGGGGCGATGTTCATCTGTTCGTTATAAAGGCTGCCGTCCTTTCGCCGGTTGATGAGCTCACCATGCCAGATCTTTCCTTGCAGAATAGTCGCCCAGAGCTGCTGGTACAGCGCCGGGTCTTGCTCGCCCGATTTCAGGATCCTGGGGTTCTGTCCTCGAGCCTCCTCGCGACTATACCCGGTGATACGACTGAAGGTCGGGTTGACATACTCGATTTCACCGGAGGTATTGGTAATCATCACGGCTTCTGCGGACTGCTCGATGGCGGTTACCAGCCGGACGTGCTCGGCTTCCGCCCGTTTGCGCTCGGTGATGTCAATCGCCACGCCCGCGTACCGAACAACCTGCCCGGCCTCATTGCGGACGGGAAAACCCCGGTCCCAAATCCAGCGAACGGCACCATCCGGGCAGACAATCCGGTATTCGTGATCGAATGACTGGCCTGACTTTTGGAACTGGTGATCGGCAAGCACCCTCTCCCGGTCATCAGGGTAGATAGACCCAGGGAAAGACCTGGGATCTCCGTACAAGCTGGCCACCGAACGGCCCCATATGCGCTCGTAAGCGGGACTGACGTAGAACATCTTCGTGATTTGAGGATCAGCCGTCCAAAAGACTTCATCGATGGTTTCGGCGATCTGCCGGAAGCGTTCTTCGCTCTGCCGCAAGGCTTGCTGAGCCTGCCGGCGTTCCGTAATGTCGCAAGCCACTCCGAACCTCTCAACAATTTTGCCGGCAGCGTCCGTCACTCCGTGTGCAATGTTGTGGATGTGGCGGATTGATCCGTCGGGGAGCACAATGCGATATTCTGAAGCTTCCTGAAGTCGCAGATTTCGCAGGCCCGCCTCAATCCTCGCACGATCCTCAGGGTGAATTCTCGCCAGGAAGGTATCGCTAACGGATGCCTTATCCTTTGCCGGATCAAAGCCAAAGATGCGGTAGGTTTCTTGTGACCAGAAGAGCTCTCCAGTGGAGACGTTCCAGGTCCAACTGCCGGTATGCGTGAGCTTCTCCCCTTCGGCAAGAGACGCTTCACTGCGCCGCAGGGCCTCCTCCGCCCGTTTGCGCTCGGTGATATCGCGCGAGATGCCGAAAGTTCCGATGGTGTTGCCGTTGGCGTCGCGCAGCGGCATCTTCGTGGTCGAGGCCCAAGTTACATGGCCATCCGGCCAGGTTTCCTTCTCCTCCTTGCCCACCACCGGCTGGCCCATCCTGATTATTTCCTGTTCATCCCTGTAGGCCTGTTCTGCGGTGAAGATGTCAAAGTCGGTCTTGCCGACTGCGTCGGCCGGGCGGTCCAGATCAACTTTCTTGGCGAGCGCCAAATTAACCCGAGTGAAGCGGCTCTCGCGATCCTTGAAGAAGATCACATCGGGGAGATTGTCCATGAGGGTGCAGAAGAGATGCCTTTCCTCCTTCAGTGCCTCTTCCGCCCGCTTGCGCTCGGTGATGTCCTGCACCGTCCCTCGGAGCCCCATGATGCGGCCACTCGCATCCCGCAGCGGCTCCCCACGGTCA
This sequence comes from Terriglobia bacterium, assembly GCA_050010015.1. Classification (GTDB taxonomy): domain Bacteria; phylum Acidobacteriota; class Terriglobia; order UBA7540; family UBA7540; genus CAVROP01. The sequence goes on along the minus strand of JBEKLY010000074.1, from coordinate 20,712 downwards.
ATCACCCACCTCTTTGAGCCGTCGGGGCGGACCAACTCCATGTCGAGTTCGAAAGGGATTCCGGTGGCGAGGGCGTTCTCCCCTGCCGCCTTCAATCGCTCCCAACTCCCCGGGGCATACATCTGAGGGTGCTCCTGGGAGCCGGGGGCAAACAGAATCGAATCTCGACCGGCGATGCGATAGAGGTTCTCATCCCAGGTGACGGTGTCAGTCTCGACCGTCCACTCCCAGATGCCCATCTGAGCGGCCAGCAGCGCTTCTTTCAGCTTGGCTTCACTTTGGCGCAGCGCCTTGTCCGCCCGCTTGCGCTCGGTGATATCGCGGGCAATCGAGGCGGCCCCAATCACCTCCCCGCCGGGGCCGATGAGCGGGAACATGCTCAGCGAAACATCCACGAGGCTTCCGTCCTTTCGAACCCGTACCGACTCATAATGCTCGACGCGCTCACCGCCCCTCAGCCTGGCAAGGATACGCGGCAACTCCTCAAACCTGTCGAGTGGGACCAGAATGGAAATAGGTCGTCCCACGACCTCGGCGGCGGCATAGCCATAGAGCGCTTCGGCGCCTTTGTTCCAGCTCGTTATAACTTCTTCCAGGGTCTTGCCAATGATCGCGTCGTCGGACGACTCCACAATCGTGGCTAGTCGGGAGACGGCTCCGAACGCCCTCTGGTTTTCAGTGCGGAGGCGTTTCTCTTCCAGTACCCGCTGGACTGCGGCCGGCAGCCGGCTTGGCCGATCCTTGAGGACATAATCCGCCGCGCCCTGCTTAAGGCATTCCGCCGCGGCCTCGTCGCCTAGGCCGCCTGTGACCACAACAAGTGGAATACCCTTCCCCGAGCGCCTCATTATCTCCAGGGCATCGAAGGCAGTCCAATTGCGGAGGTTGAACTCGGCCAGAATCACATCGTACTTGGCTTCTTCCAGGCGCTTTCTGAATGTATCCGCCGAGTCTGCGACATCGAATTGCACTCTGAATCCTCCCCGCTCCAGCCCGCTCGCCATCAGCTCCACGTCGTGAGCGCTGTCTTCCAAGATCAGGACCCGCAGGGGGTCCGGTGCAAGAATTGTGCGATCTGGCCTTGTTATATCCAATTTGCACCTTACCTTTCAGAGCCTGTGCGAACCTCCGGCTCGGTAGCGGGGATCGGACCGTGCCGCAGCCTCAGGTCATCCTCCGCAGAATCTTCGCGGAAAAGCTTCTGAGGTAGGGAGCCTTCAAGCCGCTTGGCCCGTGAATAAGAGTGACTGTGCGAGAGAGGTAAATCCGATTGTCAACGGGGAGAGGAGGCACCGACCAGCGCCCGACTACGACGGCTGGCCTGAAAGCAGTTTATGCATGGGACAAAAACCGAGCGCGCCAGATCTTCACGCAAGGTTGACTACTTATAATATTACAAATTTTACACATGTCAAGTGGTAACTAAGGCCGGCAGTGGGTCAGTTCGACTTTTGTAGCGGCGGTCTCTGGCCGCCGGTGGTTCAGAGTTCGATAAACAATCCTACATAATTTGCCCTCGCGCTCGCCCGTGCTGACTGTCTCGTCTCGAAACAGTTTTGCGAAGCTAGACACTTACTTTTCATGCCTTAGTCGGTGTTTTTCGTGACACGACGCGTAACCGACAGAACCTAAACGGGTTAGGACTGATACGGAAGCCGTTCGAGCATGGCACCCAGATTGCTCTATCGAGGTAACGAGATTAATGACGTGAGAAGCCAGTACGGTACGGGAAGCAGATTTACGGTTTCGATGCCGGAGTAATACGTCAGGAGAGGTCATGGCTCGCATACTGGTGGTCGAAGACGATCCCAACAATCTTGAATTGATCACCTATCTTCTCAAGGCGTTCGGTCATGACACACTCGAGGCTCACGACGGAGAGCAAGCTTTGGAAGTTGCGCAGCGCGAGCGTCCCGATCTGGTCTTGATGGACATTCAAATGCCTGTCATGGACGGATACGAAGCGGTTCGCCTCCTCAAGAACAACAGTGTGTATGAAGCTACACCGATCCTTGCGCTCACCGCACTCGCCATGGTGGGAGACCGGAATAAGATTCTGCAAGCCGGCTTTGATGGTTACGTTTCCAAACCCATCGATCCGGAATCCTTCGTTCAGCAGTTAGACCCGTACCTCCTGAACCATCTGGGGGCTGCGTCACGGGCTACACCATTGATAGCGTTGGCGGCGTAGAACCCGATGCCTTTCCGTTATCTCGACGTAATTGCCGGAGTCCAGCGGACCCGAGGAGGCTGTCGGGACCGGCACCGCAGGACACGACTTTGGCGCGTGCATCAAAATACGATCAAAGAGGAAGTAATTATGACCAAAGATAGCGAGTTGAATGTGGCGCCACCCTCGAAGACTTTTCAGCCCTGAAAGGGGGCTCGTACTATGGATGCCGAAAAACCGGATTACACAACCGCCCTTCCGCCGCTCCGGCGGGTCCTGATCGTGGAAGAAAACAAGGGCGACGCGAAACTGATGGTGGCCGTGCTGGAGAATGGTGGCTGGAAGGTCCAATGCACGGTGTTGGACGGGCCGGAATCTTTCCAGGAGCACCTGGAGATAGCCGAGTACGATGTGATTCTGACCGATTTCCACCTTGGCATTTGGACCGCACTTGATGCCCTGGAGATTCTGAAGCGCTCAGGGAAGGATATTCCACTTATCATTGTCACAGGCAATCTAGGCGACGAGGCCGCGGCGGAATGCATCAAGCAGGGCGCGGCGGATATTGTCCTTAAAGACCGGCCGGAGCGACTGCCGCAGGCAGTCCAACGGGCTTTGGAAGACAAACGCCTCCGTACTGAAAAGAAGCGGGCTTTCGAAACCATCTGCCGACTGGCCGCCATAGTGGAGTCGTCCGATGACGCGATCGTCGGCAACACCTTGGAAGGCATCATCACAAGTTGGAACAAAGGTGCAGAGAAGCTGTATGGCTATTCGGCCGCCGAAGTCTTGGGCCAAGCTGTTTCGATGCTGGCCCCACCCGACCGGGCTGAGGAGGTGGTGCAGATCCTTGCCGGCCTCAAGCGAAATGAGCGCCTTGAACGCTATGAATCGGTACGAGTTCGGAAAGATGGGCGCCTCGTTGATGTTTCCTTGAACATTTTCCCGCTCACCGACTCTCGTGGAGAAGTGATTGGTAGCGCCTCAATTGCGCACGACATCACCGAACGCAAGCGGTTCGAGCTTGATCTGCATGAGAAAAACAAGGAACTTGACAACGCCAATCGGGCTAAAGACCGCTTCCTGGCTTCGATGTCTCACGAGCTGCGTACGCCGCTCAACGCCATCATCGGATTCACCGGCACCCTGCTGATGAGGCTGCCGGGACCCCTCACCGAGGCGCAGGCCGAGCAGCTCCAGACGATTCAAGCGAGCGGCAAGCACCTTCTTTCGCTCATCAGCGATCTGCTTGATCTCGCCAAGATCGAGTCGGGCAAAGTCGCTATAGCTTTGGAGCGCACCGTTTTGCAAAGTGTGGTGGAAGGGGTTCGCACCACGCTGAGTCCGCTGGCTGAAAAGAAGGGGTTGAACCTGAGGGTGCATGTTCCCGAGGAAGAGCTGGTTCTTACCACAGACCGCCGCGCCTTGTGCCAGATTCTATTGAACCTGACCAACAACGCCATCCGGTTCACCGAAAAAGGCGAGGTGGACATTGAGCTGCGAGGCGATCAGGACAACGGTCATCGCCGTTCTGAGATCACTGTCCGAGACACGGGCGTCGGCATTCCGGACGAGGACCAGGCCAAGCTCTTCCAGGCCTTTGCCCAGGCGGGAAACACAGGCTCGCGGCGGTACGAAGGCACCGGACTGGGGCTGCATCTGAGCCAGAAGTTGGCACAGCTGTTGGGAGGCCAGATTCGCTTCCACAGCCAGTACGGCAAAGGCAGCACGTTCACCCTGAGCCTGCCGGGGAAGTAAAGCGCCCGGCGGCAAACGGAAGGAATCGCGGGCGCCAGGGAGAGTGCTCCCGAGCTGATTGGTTGCGCCGCCTATCAGGAGATCGAATGGATAAAACTACACTTAATATTCTTGTGATTGAGGACAGTCCCGAATATGCCGAACTGATTCGACACTGGATCGAGATCAGTTCCGGGCGGCCAAAGCTGATCCCGAATTGGGCTGGCACGCTGCAAGCGGGCTTGCAACGCCTGGCTCAGGGAGGCGTGGACATCATCACACTGGATCTCGACCTTCCAGACAGCTCGGGATTCCAAACTTTCACGTCGATCCAAGCTCACGCTCCCAGAATCCCAGTCGTCGTTCTGAGCGCGGATGACAACCAGGCCCTGGCGCTTCGCACCATCCAGGAGGGAGCTGAGGATTACCTTATCAAGAGCACCTGCGGCCCCGAGTTGTTGCTAAGGACAATGCTGCACGCCATGGTGAGGCACGCGTCTCATCCCGCCCAAAGCAGCGCGGCGACCGCACCGGACCGGGCCACAGTCCTAGGCATACTGGGCGCCAAGGGCGGGGTAGGCGCTACCACGATCGCTTGCAACCTGGCCGCGGAGTTGCGCCGGCAAACCAGCCAGAGGGTTCTCCTGACGGGCGTGGATTTTCGTGCCGACCTGGCATGCTTCCTGATGGGCCTGAAAGCCAAGTACTCGATGCGTGATGCCGCTGAGGCAGCTAATCGTTTGGACCAGACGTACTGGGAAGGCATAGTGACCCATGGTCAGGATGGCCTGGATGTAATTCCCTCGACGGGCCAATTGGGAGGCGAAGAGTTACCGGCAACGGATATCCAACAGGTTCTCAATCAGATAAGGCCCTTCTATCAATGGATTGTGGTCGATCTGGGACGGCCTACCGGCCGCTGCATGAGCATGCTCTACAGCGTCGACCGCATATTTGTGGTTACCACCAGCGCTCTTTCCGCGCTCTACGAAACCAAGCAGCTCATCGGCTCGTTGAAAGGAGCTCAGGTTGAAGAGACGCAGCTCGGCCTGATTATCAATGAGATTGTGCGGGTGCCATCTCTGCCCGACCGCGAGGTTCCCAAAGTCTTTGGAGTTCGAATGTACGCGAGGCTGTCCAGTAACCACAGTGAGCTGGAGGATGCCTGCCTGCAGAGAAGACTGCCGCGTGAGAATAGCATTGTACGCAAGCAAACGGCCGCTCTGGCGCGAACAGTTGCGGGCCTTCCCGATCCGGGGCTCTCAAAGTCATGGCTCCTTTCGGCTGCCAGAAGAATTCGCTGGACTCAAGTTCGGCGCCCGCAAGCGGAGGCTATGTGAACCAAGACAATCTATCCATGAACACGAACGCTTTAATCCGATCCGTGATCGAGACGCGCCGCATGGAGGCTGCCTACGACCGTATCGCAGCGCCGCGGAAGCCAACCAAGGTAATCACTTTCATGGGCGCCAAGGGCGGAGTTGGAACAACCACCGTAGCCTTGAACACCGCTGCCGCCCTGGCCCAGCACAGCCAGGTTATTCTGGTGGAAGTGCGGCCGACACTCGGAACGCTGTCTCTTTATTTCAAAGCGCCGGCTCGGACCCTCACCATCGCCCATTTGCTCGAGATGGAGCCCACAGCCATCAAGCCAACTGAGGCCGAGATGTGTTTGTGGTCCTACGAAAGCATGCCGGGACTCTGGCTCCTGTTTGGCCCCCGGACCATGGAACAGTGCCGGGAGATCAGGCCGGACAAAGTGAAAGCACTACTCAAGGCCTTGGCCAAACTGGCGGATTACGTGATCGTCGATATACCAAGCTCATTGGGGGAAACCAATCGGGCGGTGATCGAGGATTCCAGTCAACTGGTGCTGGTCATCGAGCGGGACGCGATCTGCGTACAATCGGCCAATCTGATCCTGCTTTCTATCGGAGCGTGGAAGCCCCCGGTGCAGGTGACGGGGGCAATTATTGTGAACCGCGAAGCGCTCTCCACCCCTATCCCGATTCCCAAGATCGAAGCCGAACTCGAGGTTCCCACGCTGGCAGTGATTTCGCCTGCTTCGGATCTTTGCAACGCCGCTCAGAACGCGGGCTTGCCAGTGGTCATGTATGATCCGGAAAGCCTTGTAGCCGGTACTATGGCGACCCTCGCCGAACGCCTGGCCTCAGCCCCGGGCCGGCTCAGGAGCGCAGGTAGTCACATGCGGATGGCCGATCCGCTGGAACCCGCGAAGACATCAGCCAAGATCCTGGTTCGTGCCTCGAAGCACGTTCCGCAGGCGATGGTCTCGCAATACCTTTCCAAGTGCCGCAATCATCTGCCGGCACTAAAGGCCGCGCTCGAGGGATGCGAATTCGAAGCTGCGCGGAAGTTCGGCCACCAGATGAAGGGTACTGGCGGGGCTTACGGTTTTGAAGAGTTGACAGAAGTCGGCGCTTTGATCGAGCGAGCCGCGACGGATCAAAATATCAACGAACTCTGGAACCAAGTGGCCGATTTGGAGACATACCTGGGCCATGTCGAAGTCACTTTCGACGAAAGCCCTACATCCGCTAACCCTTGAGGCGCTCTCACTTGGCCATAGGTCGTGACCCATGCAAATGCAGCCAATCAACGAACCCGCTAACGTCAACCTGGCGACGCCCTTGGCCGGGTCTGAAAAAGCACATTCAACGATTCTGGTGGTAGACGACCGGCCCATCAACCGCGACTTCTTGTCAACCCTGCTGAAATACTTCGGATATTCGATTATTGAGGCAGCCTCGGCCGAGGAGGCGTCGGAAATAGCTGCGACCGGTTTCGTGGACCTGATCATTTCGGACGTCTACATGCCAGGAATGGACGGGTTCGCCCTTTTGGAGAAGCTGCGAAGCGAGCCTGCCACGTCAAACGTTCCGGTCATCTTTTATACGGCAGCCTACAAAACAGCAGATGACAGTGTGGTGAGTCGTGCGCGCGGCGCGTTTGCTGTCCTTAGCAAACCGTCTTCGCCCGAGGAGATCGTGAGTACGGTGCGATCTGCCTTGAGGGCGAACACGCCGCTGATCCCACTATCGGTAAATGGCTCTAGCGGGCAAGCGGACCCGCAGTATGCGGCGCTGGTGGAAATCATGCTTGACCTGGCTGGGGAGCGCCTGCCCACTCGACTGATGCAAACGTGTTGTGACAGCGCGAAGGCCCTTCTCAATGCCAGTCAAAGCCTCCTCTATGTCCTACCCTCCTGCAAGGAACGACAAGCACAAACTTTCTATTCTGCTTCATCCAACGGCCACAAGCCTGAGCCTGTGGATGAATTACGACTTGGGGCCGCCCTAGGACGCCTGATCGCCGGTCGTAGGCCCGTTCGTTTCTGCCAAATCGACGGCAAGGAGTTCGGCCTCGGTTCTGCAAATGGAAAGACCGTATCGCTTCTCTGCCTGCCCATTTTCACTAACACCCATGATTACGGCTGCCTTTGCCTGCTTGATAAGATTAAAGCCGTCGACTTCAGCGACGAGGATGAAAGATTGGGAGTCACTCTTACCTCGCAGCTCGCCATGGTCTATGAAAACGCGGCCTTTTACCAGCAGATCCAGGACTCTGCGGCGCGGCTGGCCCATGAGATGGAAGAGCGCAAGCGCGCGGAAGAAGAACTCGACCGGAGCCGTAAGGAACAAATTCGCCTGAAAGATCAATTTCTGTCACAAGTATCCCACGAGTTGCGGTCGCCGTTGATGGCTGCCCAGCAGTTTGTGGAAATTCTTCTGGAGGGCATCGCCGGTGAAATAAATGGCGAGCAGCGGGAATACCTGAATATAACTCTTCGCAACATAAATCAGCTTAACTCGATGATTGGGGACCTTCTAGAAGCGACCCGGATTCAAAACGGAAAGCTCAGAGTAGATTTGCGGAGCATTATCTTGCCGGAGGTTGTGAAGGAAGCTGTGGAGTCCGCGAGACCGGTGGCGCAAGAGAGACAAATAGCTCTCTCCTTGGATACACCCCTCCTACCACCGGTCCTCGCCGACCCAAGCCGCGTGAGGCAGATCGTCACTAACCTGCTTGACAACGCCCTCAAGTTCACCCCTCCCCACGGCGCCGTTCGAGTGCATGTCGCCCTGGATGAGCAGGACCCTAGGTTCGTGAGGGTAAAGGTGACGGACACCGGCTGTGGGATCAATGCAGATGACCTCGGAAAAGTTTTCGATCGGCACTACCAGGGATCTGGGAACGATTGTATGGCTCGTAAGGGGTTGGGGCTTGGCTTGCACATCTGTAAGGAGTTAGTCACATTGCAACGCGGACAAATTCTGGTCACGAGCGACGGCAATGCGGGAAGCACTTTTTCATTTACGTTGCCTTTATCCTCACGGGTAGGAGTTGATGATGCCGAGGCAGAAAATTCTGTTGGTTGATGACGACACTGACGTAGTTCGTGCGTTGAATATCCGCCTGAAATCCTTCGGCTACGATGTAGTTGTTGCGGGTGATGCGATGGCAGCTATAAGCATAGCGCTCAACGAAAAGCCTGATCTTATCGTGCTCGACATTAGTCTACCCGGCGGAGATGGTTTCATGGTGATGAAGTGGCTGGGGCTGCTGTCTGAATTGGCGCTGACTCCCGTCATTGTGGTGAGCGCAAGAGATCCCACTATCGCGAAGCAGAAAGCCCTCGATGCCGGCGCAAGTGCATATTTCCAAAAGCCAATTGACACCAATCGGTTTTTGCTCGCGATGCGCGGAGCACTTGAACAGGCAGCTTAGTAAATATGAACTGCGGGGGGACCTCCGCAATGAATGCAGAAGAAAAGCAACGGCTGGAGAGAATACTATGAAGAAAATCCTCATTGTGGATGACGATCGTGACCTGGTTTTGGCGCTTTCGATTCGCCTCATAGCTAATGGGTACGGCGTTCTGTCCGCTTCAGACGGTGCAGGCGCCATCTTAGCGGCAGCTAAGGGATCTCCGGATTTCATCCTTCTAGATATTGGAATCCCCGGCGGGAATGGAATAATTGTGCTCAATCTCCTGAAGGAGTCCCCCGAAACCGCGTCCATCCCGGTCGTCGTGATGACAGGAAGGAATCTGGCGAGGCTCCAGGAACAAATCCTTGACCTGGGCCCAGTGGCCTTCGTTCAGAAGCCCATGGCCACCGATGAACTGCTGGCGTTGATTCAGAAACACACGGGCGGCGGCGAGCAGCAGGCAAAGGCTGCATGAGGACGACCTCAGTTTCTCGTGTTGTGCTTCCCATCTAATGAATTCCCAACGCGAGTACAACTACTTCCAAGGGCGACTCCTTGCTAGCGCTATGCAGGAAAAGCCTCTGTATGGATTCTTCCATCTCCCGCGTGGTGGTGACGTGCTCAGGGAAATTGACCATACTGACGCTGAAGGTGATCCGATTACTGGCGCCCGCAACATCGTGAAGTCCCTCGATCAAGCGGTCACGCAAGCCATAAGCGTCGCGAGCGTTGACCGTGGGAAGAATGATCACATAGAAGCTCGATTCAAACATGAAGATGGAGTCTGCAGTGCGCAGCCTGCGCATCAGAGATTTCACGGCATCCCCGAAGGCAATCTCGGTTTCACCAGGATCGTTGAATGCGAGCCATGGCTTCAGTTCCACGGCCAGTAAGGAAAGGGGCTGCTGGATATGGGAAGCGCGGCGGAATTCCATCGCCAGGCGGTCGCGGAAGAGATTGGGCCCTGGAAGCGCCGTCAGCATATCGGCGCTCGCCTCCCGGCGAATCTTCGCGATTCGGCGTTCCTCGTTCTCCAGGCCTGCGCGCAGGTGTTCTATGATCATCTGGCGGTCTACAAAGTATCCGACTAGCAGCGCCGCAAGCCCGCAAAACCCGAAAAAGACGGGGTGCCGCGGGATTCTGGTCAGGCCTGCCGGATGGTAAAAAACCGTTGGGTACATCAACGAAGCAACTCCGAATGCCAGGACGAAGATTACGGCGAGCGCCAGGATCCAGAGGTGGAACTCGCGGCGATCCAAGCGAAGTGCGTCAACCCGATCAAACATTTGCATTGCAGTTTTCTCCTCTATTCTTGCGTTGGAGCCCATCGGCCGGTTCCTTGCCAACGATGCAAATTTGTGAACTCCGATAGGTCACGTACAGGCACGGCGGATTCCAAATCAGGGATGCATTCAGATTCACTCGGCTGTTTGATTTCAGTTAATTACGAGGAGAGCGTTCCGGATATGCGGAAGAATGTGGTCCGGAAAGTGTTCGTCACCGATGTCGGTGCCTCAAATCGAGCCACTCCCACGCTTTTGGACACGCTACGTCTGTTGGTACATAAAACGTTGGTCACCTTAATTCACCGTAACCTCTTCAAGGCATTCGGTATACAAGAAAATCCAGCCAGTCGCTCCAGTTGGCATCCCCTGTGCCCTATACCCATGCGGGAGAACAATTGATTTCAGTTGCGAGGCTCTATGAACACCTTGATCGGCGGAGCCACTCACCTAAGTGAGCATGGCGAAGCCTTACAACAAACCAAAATAAACGACGAAAAAGATGGTCGAGGCAGCGTGCAATTAGAACCTTCCCTCGCGCAGTGGTATGCCCTGCATACTTATCCTCGCCACGAAAAGCGCGTCTACGAGCACCTGGGGATGCACGCCATCGAGTGTTTCCTTCCCCTCTACGAGACCGTGCACCGTTGGAAGAATGGCTGTAAGGTGCGAGTCGAACTACCCTTGTTCCCCGGCTACCTCTTCCTCAAAATCGATCCCCGCGAGCGCTTCAAGGCTCTAAGTTTGCCTGGCGCGGTATCCATGGTGGGTTCCGTAAACGGTCCATGGCCATTACCGGATGCGGAAATAGTCGGCCTCCGCGCCAGGCTCAAGTCGCGCAAGTTTGAATCTCACCCCTACCTGGCAGTTGGCCAGAAGGTGCGGATCAAATCCGGCCCACTCACAGATTTGACAGGATTTCTAGTGCGCCAATCCGGAGGTTTTCGAGTTGTGGTTTCAGTAGATCTGATCCGGCAGTCCGCAGCCGTCGAAGTGGATGCCGATGACGTGGAACCGATTGGCCCCGCGCCCACGGGTGTCGATGCATAACCGCCTTCTGATCCGGCCCTGAACTGCCGTGTCAAGAAGTAGTAGGTGATCTTGTGGAATTAATCCCCAAAAAGGCCTGGCTGATCCTGACGGCAGCTTGGGCGGCCACGATTTTTGACCTTTCAACGGCGTCATACTCTTCGGCTGCCTCCGCGAGGTTTTTCTCGATAGAACTCGCTTGGTTATGCATCTCAATTCCTCCCCAGAATCTCGACCTGCTGAACGACTTGCTTCGCAAATCTGCGCACCTCGCGGAGTATGCAGTATTGGCAGTGCTGCTTTACAACGTCCTGAAACCGGCAGACAATCCTTTTTGGTCGCCAAGAGCTGCCTTCCGGGCGCTCGTGGTTTCGGGATGTTACTCGACCACGGATGAGCTTCACCAACACTTCGTCCCCGGAAGACACGCGTCCTTGTTCGACTGCGTTATCGATACAACGGGAGCTTTGCTAGGTCTTTTCGTGCTTTCTAAGGCCATGGCTGGGGTGCGGCGCAAGCAAACGGATTCGTGGGACAATCTGTGAAGGCCCTTATCCGATTGATCGGCCGGTGGAAATGAGGTAATTATGACGCAGACTCAATCATGCCCAACTCTACAAATCCCCAACTCAAAACGCAAAGTTCTGATTGTGGACGACGAGCCGAGCATCGTGAAGATGCTGGCTGAGAAGTTGCGGCCGGAGGGTTACCGCTGCTTTGGGTGCCAGAGCGGTGAAGAGGCGTTGCACTTGATGGGCATTCAAGTCTTCGATGTTGTTCTATGCGATGTTCACATGCCCGGAATGAGCGGCCTCGAGCTATTGCGACGGGTCCGGGAGAAGCACCCCTGCACGGCCTCGGTGATGATAACCGGCGCGGGTGACGTCCGATTGGGCGTGCAGGCAATGAAAGAGGGGGCGGACGATTACTTGCTGAAGCCGTTAAATCTTGACGCCGTGCTGGGCAGCGTCAGCCAAGTGCTGTCGCGAAAGAAACTCGCGACCGAACTGGAGAATCGTCGCCAGCGCATCGAGGAAGTGGCCGAACACAGAACTGCTCAGCTCCGCCACGCGATGCTGCGGATCGGGCAGACCTATGGAGAAACCTTGCAAGCGCTCGCCGGAGCTTTGGACTTGAGAGACAACGAGACGGCCGGGCATTCGGAGCGCGTGATGGCGTACGCCGTGGAGATCGCGATGGCAATGCGTTGCAGCAAAAAGCAATTGAACACGATCGCGCGGGGCGCTCTCTTGCACGATATCGGAAAAATTGGCACCCCCGATTCCATTCTGATGAAGCCCGGCCCACTGACAGTTGAGGAACGCTCGGTGATGGAGACGCACGTCGGGATAGGTTACGGCCTGTTGAAAAACATCGCATTCCTGGCGGGTGCCGCGGAGATTGTCCTGACGCATCACGAGCGATTCGATGGAACGGGCTACCCACAGGGCTTATCAGGCGCAAACATTCCACAGGGTGCCAGGATTTTTGTGGTGGCCGACACCTTGGATGCCATGACTTCCGATCGTCCGTATCGCCGGGCGTTGCCTTTTGCCGCGGCCCGGGAAGAGATCTTGCGGGAATCCGGAAAACAGTTTGACCCGGACGTGGTTTCTGCCTTCCTGGGGATTGATGCAGGAGTCTGGTCCAAACTCCGAGCCAGAGGAAGAATGCCAAGGTCATTCGGGATCGAGCACGGGAGAATCCTGGCGCCGACCCAATACAGCCACCTCGCCTGGTCGCGGTCCAGGACGATTCTGAAACTCGGCAGAAGGGGTCGGAAGCCGGCGCCACGTGCTTCGCTCGAAAGCCTGTTACCGCCAGAAAAGCTCTTGAGCACTGTGTAGGTCTTCGCCGCCAAAAGAAGATGGATTCTCGGACCGAGGACAGTAGGCCTGGGCTGGGCTAGTCCGCCCCTTCGGGGCTCTTTTTGGCACCAGGGACTAAATCCCAGAGTTGGCCGGTTCCTCAGCGGGAGAATCATCGGCCAAACCGTGCTTCATCATCAGGCGATAAAGCCGCGCGCGACTGATTCTCAGCTTGCGAGCCGCAAGGGCCTTATTCTTCGTCTCGCCAAGAGCTCGAATGATTGCTCGTTTCTCGGCTTCCTCCATGGTAGTCGCTGACTCGGCTGACGCCACGGATTGATTCCTTACTTCTACCGGTACGTCTTCCAGATCAAGCATTCTTGCCCGGCTTAGCATGCAACCTCGTCCGATAACGTTTTCCAATTCTCGAACGTTGCCAGGCCAGGAATATGCCAGCAAGGCAGACTCCGCGCGCCTCGAGATCCTGTGAATCTCCTTGTGATACTGGGAAGCGAAATCCAATAGAAATCGTTGCGCCAGCAGAAGGATATCTTCCCGGCGTTCCCGCAGAGGGGGGATTTGAATCTGAACCATATTCAGCCGGTACCAGAGATCCGGCCGGAAGCGGTTGGATCTCATTTCCAGGTTCAAGTCACGGCTGGTCGCAGCGATCACCTGCACGTCAACTTGAATGGCTTGCGGAACTCCCAACTTCTGCACTTCGCCATTCTGCAACACCCGCAAGAGCTTCGATTGTGCCGCCGAGCTTAAGTCGCCCACCTCGTCGAGGAGGACCGTTCCCGCATTGGCCCACTCGAAGATCCCAGCCTGATCGCTTATTGCCCCCGTAAAAGCCCCTTTCCGGTGGCCGAAAAGTTGGCTCTCGGCAAGGGTGTCAACGAGGGCGCTGCAATTGAACACCGCGATGCGTTGCTGGGACCGAGGGCTCAGCTTGTGTAATGCTCGAGCCACCAACTCTTTTCCTGTTCCTGTCTCCCCTGTGATCAGGGCAGTCCGGAAGTGCGGAGCTACACGGCGAACCAGGTCGAAAACCTCCAGCATCTTTGGGCTGCGGCCGATCATGCCCTCCAGGCTGAAAACTTCAGCGAACTCCTTTTCAAGCGTGCTCTCCCGCCGCGATAGTTCTACCTGTCCCCTCGTTTCCTGAACGATATTACACACCTTGTCCGGAGTGACGGGTTTGCACACATAATCTGTAGCCCCCGCCTGGATGGCTTTAACAGCAGACTCGATGGAATAATCCCCGGTTATCATAACCACAGGTACCTCGGGATTACGGATGCGAATCCGCCGCAGGGTTTCCATGCCATCAATGCCTGGCATGGTGAGGTCCAGCAGGATCAAATCAGGGTTGAGGGTTTCCAGTAAGTCCACTGCGTAGAGTGGATCGGTCAAACTTTCGACGCGGACGTCCTCCTCGGCTAGTGCGACTTTATAGAATCTGAGCATTCCAGGGTCGTCATCAATAGCAAGAACCACCAGCGGGGGACGAGGCAGGCCAGTAGTCTCGTCCCCTGAATTCCGTGCGGCCGCTGTAGTTTTGGCCGGCTGATCGACGTTTTTCTTACCCATTTTGTTGGCCTTTCAGATTGAAACCTGCCCCGCCGAGCTCCGCATAAGGCTCGAACCCCGACCATTCCCCGTGTGGAATTGTAACTCGGTTCAACTCTCTCCGGGTGAGGAACTTTATACTGACCCCGAGTCCCGTTTTCCGGGTGGCGGGTTTTTCTCTTGATCTGTGAGCTTAGGTAGGCTAGTATAGAGGACCTGTGCAAAAGGCAGGCACGGAGCGGCGGGCGGGTTTCGAGACAGGCGCGGGAGGTGGGAACGCTGGCGGGATGATCGAGCAGGATTCAGGATTCAGGATTCGGGATTCAGGGAAAAAGATCGGAACAAACCGGGAATGTCTATGAAAACAAACGGCAGGACTCAGGATTCGGGACTCAGGATTCAGAAAACAATCCGGCACGCGGCAGGTGTGCTCCCCGAACCCGAACGATGGCAGGCGCGCAACGGACATAACGTCCATTGTGGCAGCCCATCTGTTTCTTCCCTGACACCTGACACCTACTCCGCCGCCGGAAGAACCCGGTCACGACCCGCCCTTTTGGCCTGATAGAGTGCCTTATCCGCTGACCGATAAAGTGATTGCAGTTCAAGTCCGTCTTCAGGGTACTGAGCCACTCCCGCACTGAAAGTCACGCGAAACTCCATCCCCCCAGGGGTCGTGAACAGCTCCTCACGAAAAGCCTCCAACATTCCTGTCATCCGCTGCACCGCGTCCTGCAGTGGCATGCCAAACATGCCAACGGCGAACTCTTCGCCACCCCACCGCGCCACCACGTCCTCAGCCCGGAAGGTTTTGAGAAGTGTCTTCCCCAGCCTGCGCAGCACCTGATCTCCCACGGCATGGCCGTACGTGTCATTGATTCGTTTGAAGTTGTCAAGATCGAGCATGCAGAAGGTAAACGGCTGGTGGAAACGGCTGGCCATGCGTATCAAGTGGTTCAACGTGGTAGTGGATTTGCGTCGATTGGCCACCCCAGTAAGGGGATCGGTTTCTACGAACATGCGATAGAGGCGCGCGTTCTCCAACCGGTTGCCAATACGGGTCAACAGCTCAGGGCCGACGATGGGCTTGCGGACAAAGTCGTCCGCGCCGGCGGCGAACACTTGCTGTACGGTTTCCGCGTCCGTGTGCATGGTAACGAAAATGATAGGAATGCCACACCAGCGGGGATCATTGCGTATAACTCGACACAGCTCCAGTCCGTTCAGATGCGGCATTTCCACGTCCAAAATCAGCAAATTGGGCGAGGTCCGTTCGAACGTCTCCCAGAAGCGAAGCGGTTCATCCAATGTGATCACACGGATTCGTTTGGGTTCGAGTAAGGCCTTGAGAGTTGCCAACACCAGTGGATCATCATCCACAGCCAGAATCTTGGATTCCAGGGCGCTCGTGCGGCTGAGTAGTTGCGTGACGGCATCCAGGACCTCCGAGGGCGGAAGCGGTTTTTGGAGGAAGCCGCTCCCGCCGCGCCGGACCACTTCAACACGGTCGATCAGGCTATCGTGCCACGTTAGGATGAGGGTTGGCACGGCAGGGTCGCGGGCGGCCAACTCTTCCAGTAGTTGTAAGCTGTTCCGAGCATCTTCGGGCAACGACAAATCCAGGAGGACCACGTCTGGTCGGCAGCGTTCGAGCAACTCCCTGGCGGCGGACAAATCACTTGCCACTTCCACCCCAAGTTCCCTGCTGCGGGCTTCTTCGGCCAGTTGCTCTGTCAGTTCCTTGTCACTACCCACAACCAACAGGACGGGGCGGCTATCGCCCGCGGGCGCAGGGGGCTCGGTCGCCTGGCCTGCCGGTCTGCTCTCCAATTCCCGGCGAAGTGCCGCAGCCGTCTGCAAAAGTGACAAGGCTTGCGCCTCTTCCAGGGTTGATCCCGTTCTAAATGATCGCTCAATCTCAAGAGCCAGCCGTGAAGCCTCCTTGAAGCCAAACGATCCCACCGACCCGGCCAGTTTGTGAGCTTCCTGCTCCGCCTTCAGCCGCAGTTCGTCCGTGAGATCACCTTCCAACAGTGCCGATAAAGCTTGCTCCACCACCTCGACACGCCCCAGGACCGTACCCTTGAAGCGAGACCAGAGTCCGGCCACAGCGGCCAGCGCCTGATTCTGCACCGGACTCGGCTTTTCGTACGGCACAAAATCTGGAGAGACGTCTACAAGAATAGGAGTCATCGTCTTACACCTCGCAACCGCAAGCGGTCATGGGTTACATAGGCCAATGCAGGGCTTTCGCTACCTGGCCTGCTAACTCGAGGGGGTCGAAAGGTTTCGCCAGTACTCCTGCCACCCCAAGTTCAGCGAACCGTTTTCGATCGGCAGGCTGCAACTTGGCCGTCAATAGGACTACGGGGATATGCCGAATCGCAGGATCAGCTTGCAGTTTCTGCAAAGTGGTAGGCCCATCCATATCGGGCATCATCACATCCAGAAGGATGGCATCGGGCTGGTCAGCTCGAGCTATTCTCAATCCCTCACCACCGGAACTGGCAGTTAACACCTTCCAACCTGCGGTCAATTCCAGACTGATCTGCGCCACTTCCCGGATATCGTCCTCATCATCGACAATAAGAACCCTTGGTTTCTTCATCGTCGTCGCCTCTCTCTCTGTCCACAAGTCGCCCAGTTAAGCAAACCAATTGCCCGTTGCTCAAACTCCTGCGGGGTGAGGCGACTCTTGGTCATAAAAATGGACTCACCGAGCCGCAACCGCTCTTTCTCCGAATCATCCAACTCCTTCACCGTGTACACTGCCAGAGGCAGATGCCGCAAATGCTCATGTTGCCGGAGTTGTTGCACCACACCAAAACCGTCGAGTTCAGGCAAGATCACGTCAAGCACCAGCAGATCAGGAATAAATGACGGACAGACATGAACGGCCTCACGCCCGGTCCGGGCGTGGAGCACCACCGCGCCGTGCCGTTCAAAGACGGTCGTTAGCACTCGCGCCAAGTCAGCGTCATCCTCAACCACCAAGACACGTGGGCCTTCACTCAGTTTGCTCAAAACAGATTCCAGAACGGGGACCAGAGAGGCTTGGGTGAATGGTTTCGTCACCCAACCCGCCATTCCCCTAGCGGCCAGTTGGACTTCGTCCGGAGCCGTACCGCCAAGGCCGATCACAGAAAGATCCTGTGTGTGGGATTGCTGCTTCAGTGCACTAATGGCTTCCCCGCTGTCCATGTCAGGCATTGAGGAGTCGACCAGTACCGCGTCCGGTAACTCGATGGATGCCACGTCGATTGCTTCCTGCCACGACGATGCCGCTAACACGGTATAGTCCTGCTGACTCAAGACAGCTTGCACGGCGCCGAAGATATCTCCTGCAACAGCACACACCAGTACTATTCGGGCCCGGGAGCCGTCGCCAACCATGACAGTGTCGGCCGGCAGTGAGGGCAGAGTAAAAGAGAACGTGGAGCCTTGGCCCAGCGTGCTTTCAACCCAGATCCGCCCACCATGCTGCTGCACGATGCTGCGCGTGATCGGCAAGCCCAATCCCGTGCCGCCCTTCTCCCTGCGGTCAGAGGCATCAACCTGCTGAAAACGTTCAAAAATGCTTTCGCGCTTTTCCTGCGGAATGCCCCGCCCCTGATCCTTCACTTGAAACAGAACCTGATCTGCTTGGCGTGTTGCAGTTAGGCAGATGGTTTTGCCCCGAGGCGAGAACTTAATAGCATTGCTAAGCAGATTAATCAAAGCCTGTATAATACGGTCCGGATCAACCCACAGTCGAGCGGAGTACAGTGACACGGACAAGGTAACACCTGCCTTTTCCGCCAGGTCGCGTACACTATCCGCTGCTTGAGTCATCAGGCCGCGAGCGGTGCAAGTTCGTCTCTCCAGGTTCATCTTGCCGGATTCCAGACGTTCAAGATCCAAGATATCGTTGATAAGACGCACGAGGCGGTCGGTGTTCGTCACCGCGATCTCCAGCATCCGCTCCCCCTTTTCGGGTTGGGAACGCAACAGGCCCGCGGCCAGCAACCCCAATGCCCCGCGAATCGAAGTGAGCGGCGTACGCAGTTCGTGGCTCACCACCGAAACAATCTCACTTTTCATCCGTTCGAGCTCGCGACGCTCGGTGATGTCGCGGAAGTACCAGATTCTGCCGTAGAGCTTGCCCGTGGAGTCCTGCAGTGGAGAGGAGTAGTTGTCGAAAACCCTCCCATCTTTGAGCTCGATTTCATTCCGGGACTTCTCACTTTCGTGGGTGTAAAGATAATTCTCTCTTTCCAGGAAGGCGTCAGCGTCTTTGAGTTGCCCTAAAGCGTGCTCCATCAGCTTCTTGTCGTCCTTCGTGCGGAGTGCCTCCTCGGGGATGTTCCACATTCTTGCAAATTGTCTATTGGCCAGCAGTACGCGACCCGTCATATCGACAACAAAGATCCCATCGATCGTGGTCTCGGACTCCGCCTCCAGAAGCGCCGTCTTGAACAGGAGTTCCTGCTCCGCCCGCTTGCGGGCGGTGATATCGCGGGCGACCGTCGAAGCGCCCACGACCTCGCCGCTGACGTTCTTGAGCGGAGAAATGGTGACGGACACATCAATGCGCCTACCATCTTTGGCAACCCTCACCGTCTCGTGGGACTCAATCCGCTCATCCCGCTTGATGCGATTAAGAAAGTCCTCAACTTCCTTGCGACGCTCGGGCGGGACTATAAGAAAAACCGATTGCCCTATCACTTCCGAGGCCGCATAGCCGTATAGCTTCTCCGCCCCGGAGTTCCAAGTTCGAATGACCCCCTCAGGGTTCTTACCGACGATGGCATCACCCGAGAATTCGACAATTGAGGCCAGGTAGTCACGTGTCGCTTCGGCACGCTGGCGGTGCAATCGGGCACTTAGGATGGGGGCGACATGACTGGCAATATTGTCCAGCGCACGCACATCGACTTGCGTATAGTCCGTTTCCTTATTGGCCACCACGAGGAGACCGAGAGCCTCCCCGCGAAAGAGAATAGGAAGGGAGATATGCCGGCAAATGTGGATGTGCCCATCGGGAGTGGAAGTGGAAGGCTCGTTGGAGTAGATCGTTCTTTTTTCCTTGAGGGCACGAGCCCAACTGCTTTGCCACCAGGTTTCTCGCGGAAATCTTGTCGTTTTCCCGGGCATCTGGCAGATGCGCATTATCTCCTGGGTCATGCTGGGAACCTCGAGGCCTTTGTCCTCATCAATGAACCCGAAGAGGCCAAGCGGGCTATGCATTTCGTCCAGAACGAGTTTCAATATTTCGCTGTAAATTTCGTCGTCCGGAACGGAGAGGAAGATTTCATTGATTCTGGCTTGAGTGACCAGTTGCTCCTTCACCTGCTTGCGTTGGGTGATGTCTTCGTAAATTCCCATGACCCCGATCACATTGCCGTCGTGGCTATGCAGCGGCAATTTGCTGGTGCGGAGCCATATCTGACTTCCATCCGGCTTGTCTTGAATTTCCTCATAGTCAAGCCTGGGGGTGTCCTGCTCCATCACCAGCTTGTCATCGGCGCGGTAAGCTTCCGCCGTCTCTCCCCAGGCAAGCTCATAGTCAGTCTTGCCGATGATTTCCGCCGGGTCTTTCAACCCCGCATCAGTCGCCAGGGCTTTGTTACAGCCTAAATACGAAATGGTCCGGTTCTTCCAGAAGACGCGTTGGGGAATAGTATCCAGGACGGTTTGAAGCATCTGCCGCGACTGGTACAGTTCCTCTTCCGCACCTTTGCGCCTGATATATTGCGCAACATTGTCGGCCACGGAGGCAAAAGCCTGGAGTGTGGTTTCCGTAAGGGGTTGGCGCGCGAACGCGGCCACCACCCCCAACACGCGTCCCTCAACCTTCAAGGGATAGCCCGCGAACGCCACCATGCCTTCCCGCCGCGCCCATTCCGGGTCTCCCACCCAGGAATCATTCTGCACCGAGTTCGTCAAGTGGGGCTCACCGCTCTCGGCGATGCGCCCAATTTTGAACTTCCCGAGAGGTACCCGGGCGTGACCGCCGTCAATGTGCGTGTACAATCCGGCGCTCGCCTGTAGTTCAAGGACGCTCGCCTCTTCATTCACCGTCCAGACCCGGGCGAAGGCAGCGCCGATGTTGCGTACCAGGATCTCCGCGCATTGCTGCAAGCCCGGGCGCAGGCTCTCAGCCTGAGCAAGCGCCAACCCCACTTCAGCCACGAGCGTCGCCAAAAGGTGCCGTTCGGCCATTTCAGCTTCCGCCCGTTTGCGGAGGCTGTTGTCGGTTCCGATCAACAGATAGCCGATGATGGCGTTCTGCGCGTCGCGCAGCGCCGTGACCGACACGACTGCCGGAAAGCGGCTGCCGTCCTTGCGGATATAGGTCAGCTCGTAGATGTCCTCGATCCCGCGCGAGGCCTTGAACACCAAT
>JBEKLY010000073.1:0-43840 GCA_050010015.1 Terriglobia bacterium | reverse complement strand
GTCCTGGCCATGAGCGGGAAAGCCGTGGAAGCCTCGGGCGACGTCGATACGCTCCTGCTGGACAAGACCGGCACCATCACGCTGGGCAATCGGCAGGCGGTGGAGTTCATTCCGGTGCAAGGGGTGAGCGAGGCAGAACTTGCGGATGCCGCGCAATTGTCGAGCCTGGCCGACGAGACACCCGAAGGACGCTCGATCGCCGTTTTAGCGAAACAGCGATTCCAGTTGCGCGGCCGGGAAGTTGCCGAACCGGGGGCGCACTTCATTCCCTTCTCCGCTTATACGCGCATGAGCGGCGTGAATCTGGATGGGCGCTCGCTGCGAAAGGGCGCAACGGACGCCATCGTCGACTTCGTCAAAGAGCAGGGTGGACAAATACCGGGCGACTTCATAGGGATTTCAGACCGAATCTCTCGCGCTGGCGGCACACCCCTGGCCGTGGCGGATGGGTCTCGAATGCTCGGCGTTGTGCACCTGAAGGACATCGTGAAGGGCGGGATGAAAAGCCGTCTCGCCCAACTCCGCACTATGGGTATCCGGTCTGTCATGATTACCGGTGACAATCCGCTGACCGCCGCGGCCATTGCCGCAGAGGCCGGTGTGGATGATTTCCTTGCCCAAGCCACTCCCGAAGACAAGCTCAAGTATATCCGCAATGAACAGGCCGGCGGGCGCATGGTGGCCATGACCGGCGACGGGACAAATGACGCGCCGGCGCTGGCGCAGGCGGACGTCGGGGTAGCCATGAATACGGGGACCATGGCAGCCAAAGAGGCCGGCAACATGGTCGATCTGGACAGCAATCCCACCAAGCTCATCGAGGTGGTGGCGATCGGCAAACAACTGCTCATCACGCGCGGCGCTTTGACGACATTCTCCATCCTCAATGACGTTTCGAAGTACTTCGCGATTATCCCGGCCATGTTCATGACCACTTATCCGGCGCTGGCGAAGCTGAACATCATGCACCTCCGCACGCCGCACAGCGCGGTGTTGGCGGCGGTGATTTTCAACGCCCTGATCATCGTGGCCCTGGTTCCGCTGGCGCTACGCGGTGTGAAGTATCGGCCGCAGAGCGCCGCCGCCATGCTGCGACGGAACCTTTGGATCTACGGAGTGGGTGGTTTCATTGCACCTTTTCCCTGCATCTTCTTGATCGACAGGTTGCTGGGTTTGTTGCACCTGGCGTAGTGCGCAGGCAGATAGGTAGATGGAAGGAGCTGTATGCGTAACCAAATTGGGCCCGCGTTTCGATTGATGCTCGTCCTGACGGTGCTCACCGGATTGGTTTATCCCGGCATCGTCACGGGCTTCTGCCAGGTTTTGTTCCGTTGGCAGGCCAATGGGAGCATGTTAAGCGCCTCAGGAAAAGAGGTCGGGTCGGCCCTCATCGGCCAGAACTTTGCGAAGCCGGAGTATTTCCATCCCCGGCCTTCGGCGGCAGGCAACGACGGCTACGATGCGACGGCTTCAACGGGGTCCAATTACGGCCCGACCAATCAGAAGCTCATCGATCGCGTAAAAAGCTCCGTAGCGCAGTTCCGCAAAGAAAACCCAGATTACACGGGGCCCATTCCAGCCGATCTGCTGACCGCGTCGGCCAGCGGCCTCGATCCGGAGATCAGCCCTGCCTCTGCCGAAGCACAGGCGCCGCGAGTGGCCAAAGCAAGAGGCACCGGCCTTGAACAGGTCGAAGCTCTTATCAACCAGAATGCGAAGGGTGCGGATTTGGGTTTCCTGGGTGAACCCCGGGTGAATGTCCTCGAACTCAATCTCAAGCTGGACGAGGCGTTTCCAGTAAAGGGAAAATGAAAGGTTTAAGGGTGAAGGGAAAGGATGAACCTGAATAAGCTGTCATTCCGAGTGAAGCGAGGAATCTCGCTCTGATCTTTCTTCCTCGATCACCCAGGCACGGAGCAAGATTCCTCGCTTCGCTCGGAATGACACGGTCCTCGGAGTCTTCCCATGACCTTTTAGGCATCTATGGGCACAGGTGTGCGGACGGCCCAGTCGCCCATGGGATGCTGCCTGCGGCAATCAAGGCACATTGTTAGGGGGTACTCCACCCCACAGTTTGGGCACGTGGCTCGGCTTTGAAAAGTGTCAAAAGCCTTCGCACAGCGACTGCATTTCCAATAACTCCCCACCGGCGGAGTGGCCTTGCACGAGGGGCAGGCGAATCCCTCGCGGCGTGGCAACTCACTCAAATGAGTCAGAATCCGCACTTCACGCCATCCTCCCCAGCAACTCGCGAGGATAAATGTAGCCAGGACGGCCATCCAGAAGGCATGTTCCCATTGGCCTGCCAGACGAAATCGCAAGGCCACATAATACAATCCCGCCACACCCACAAATCCGATCGCGACCGCCGCCATCAGGCTGCGGGCGCGCCCTACCGCATACCAGAGTAAGGAGCGAATAATCTGGCCGCCGTCCAGCGGATATATGGGCAACAGATTGAACGCCAGCAAAAGTACGTTGACGAACGCCAGTGCCAGCAGGAACGAGTGTACATTGGGCGCCGTTCGGTCCAACTTGAAGAACCGGTCAAGCATGTATCCAACTGGTCCAAGAACGATCAGCACCGCTACGTTCACAAGCGGTCCGGCCACGTTACTCCACAGCGTGGCGCCGGGCCGTAACGGCGGAGCCACATACGCCATTCCTCCCAAAGGCCAGAGCATGATCTCGTTGGCCGTTCCGCCAACCTGCCGGCAGGCCAGGGCATGGCCGTACTCGTGCAGCAGCACAAAGAAAAAAAGCGCCAGATACTCCGCCGCGTTCCAAGCCAGGGACGAGTAACTGTTCGCCCGATTGCTTATTTCGAACGCCGCAAACAAAAACCAATACCAGTGCAACCACACATCGACACCTGCGAAACGGAACAGGTGGATGCCTCGACGTCTGCTCTTCATGGCTATGAATTATAAAAGGGTAAAGGCTGAACGGTAAAGGATAAAGGGTGAAGGTTACCCGTACCTTCGTACCCCTGACGGCCGGCACTTATCCGGCATTGTCCTGGTTTTGGCGTCGCGCTGGCCGTCAGGCCAGCATTTGCCGACCCTTCGCTTTGCTCAGGGCAGGCTCTAAACGCCGACTCCACTTTCAAACTGAGACAGTGCTGTTTATCCTTTACCCTTCACCGTTTAGCCTTTAGACTCTAATCATCGCCGTCATGAACAAAACCAGAAGGCTACCCTTACTGTTCCGTCATGTCACGTACAACCTGCGTGGCGGCTTCCTGGTTCGCCCACTGACCATTGCGCTGACGCTGGGTTGCGCGGGCGCATTCCTATCGTGGTGGGAAGAGGCCGTTCCGGCGGTCAGCGCCTGGGTGCCGAAGGCGCTTTTCCCTTCCCATGCTGATCCGCAGGTGGCGCAGGTGATTCTTGCCGCCATTGCGGCCTCAATCATGACCGTGGTGTCGATCGTTTTCGCCATTCTGCTCATGACGCTCACGCTCGCCTCGATGCAGTTCTCGCCGCGCATTATCGTGAGCTTTGCCCGGGACCGCGTGACGCAATGGACCCTGGGCATATTCCTGGGTACTTTCACTTATTGCATGGCAGCGCTTCCCACGGCGCGATCACTGCCGCACCCGTTTGCGCCCGTGGCGACAGTTCTGGGCGCGATGCTGCTCGCCCTGGCTTGCGTCGCTTGGCTGCTTTACTTCATTCATCACATTTCGCAGGCGATCAGCGTCAACCACATCGTCGATCGAATCGCTTCCGAGACCGAAGCCATGATCGACGAGATGATGCCTCACCCACGCCGGCCGACCCGCATGGCAGACAACGATCCGGTTAAACCTGAGAACTGGGAAACGCCTGTCTTCAGCGATACCTCCGGCTACATTCGCTTCATCGATACGGAACAGCTTGTGGCCCGGGCGAAAACTTACCGTGTCAAGGTCAAAATCCTCCGCCGGGTGGGGCAGTTCGTGCCCGCGGGCATCCCACTTCTGATGGTGTACCGGGGTGAGCGCCTCTCTTCCGAGGGCATCAGGGACCTTCGCGGGGCGTTTGATTTCGGCCCCTCCCGGACCCTGCAACAGGACCTCGAGTTCGGAGCACTCCAGATCGTCGACATCGCGTTGAAAGCCATCTCCCCTGCCGTCAACGACCCGAGCACGGCCATAAGCTGCGTCGACCAATTAAGCCGCATCCTGATCCGTTTCGCCTCCAGGGAGCTGCCGGAATCTACGCTCTACGATCCGCCCGGAGTGCTTCGCGTCAGCATTCAGTGGACTGATTTCGACCGGATGGTGGACTCAGCGTTCGAGCAAATCCGCCTCTACGCGCAGACCGACATGGCGGTCAGCCTGCGCTTGCTGCGCGCCCTGGGTGACATCGCCGTCAGCACGCCGGACGACCAGTATCGTCGCACACTGTCCGAACGGGGCAGGAGAATTGTCTCAGGCTGCGCCCAGAAGCTTGGCGAGTTGGAGTTACGGGAGATGCGCGTCAGGCTGGCGACGCTGGAAACCTTCGTCGCACCGCCCTCACTGTAGCCCGAAAGCAAAACAGTGTCATCCTGAGCGAAGCGAAGGATCACAGCAGTTGGTGTTGGTTCACAGGCTACAGACAACTGCCCAGATCCTTCGCTTCGCTCAGGATGACAGCGGCCGGCGCCCGGTACGAGTTTCGGAGACTGTCGTCAAGCCGGCAGTTTATCGGGGAAAAACGTACTCACCACCAGCAAAAGGGTCAGCGCGATCATAACCGCGCATGTTACCCAGGCGATGTAATTGAACAGGCGGGAATTCTTATACTTCCCCATCAGGTCCTCGCGGTTCACCAAGTGGAGCATGAAGATTAGTACGAAAGGCAGGAGAATACCGTTGGCCACTTGTGAGAATAGGATGATGGGAATCTGTTTCGATTCACTTAATACCATCACGGCCAGTGCCCCGACCACAATCAACGAAGTATACAGCCAGTAGAAAGTCGGGGCCTCGTGGAAGCGCTTGTCGATGCCCGCTTCCAAACCAAGCCCTTCGCAGACGTAATAGGCGGTAGCCAGCGGCAGAATACATGCCGAGAAAAGAGATGCATTACAAAGTCCGAACGCAAACAGGGCGCTGGCGGCATGCCCGGCGAGCGGGCGCAATGCCATCGCCGCATCCCCTGCGTCATTGATCTGGCGGTGACCGCTAAGATAAATGGTGGCGGCGCAGGCGACGATGATGAAAAACGCCACCACGTCCGTAACGATGCAGCCCACAATCACATCCCATCGCGAATAGATGTATTCCTTCACTTTGATCCCTTTTTCCACCACGGCCGCCTGGAGGTAGAACTGCATCCAGGGCGCGATGGTCGTGCCGACTACGCCGATGAGCATGTACAGGTAGCTGCCACTAAACGCAAACGAGGGCTTCAGGGTGTTAATCACCGCGTCCGGCCACTTGGGGTGGGCAAGGAAACAAGAGACCGGATAGGCAACGTAGAAAACACAAGCTGCCAGAAAGACTTTCTCGACAATTCGGTAAGTGCCCTTGACCACCAGCGCCCAAACCAGAACAGCGCCGAGAGGTACCGCCACGTAGCGCGTCACGCCGAACACCGACATGCCGGAGGCGAGGCCCGCAAACTCGGCCACGGTGTTGCCGAGGTCGGCGGCGAGCAGCATCATCATCAGGATAAAAGTGGTGCGAAAGCCGTACTCCTCGCGAATCAGGTCCGCCAGACCCTTCCCTGTGACGACGCCCATCCGCGCCACGATTTCCTGAACCACCACCAGCGCCACGGTGATGGGAATCAGCGTCCAAAGCAACGTAAACCCGAATTTCGCTCCAGCGAGGGAGTAGGTATATATGCCGCCTGCGTCGTTGTCGACATTCGCGGTGATGATTCCCGGCCCAAGGACCGCCAGGAATATCAGCAAGCTCGTACGATACCGGCGAAACCGTTCGCGATTCACGGAAGATTATCCTCTGCTTCGGAATTGCCTTCTGGTAATGACGAGTTCCAAAACATCGTCCGCGGTGACGACTCCGATTAAATGGCGTTTGTCGTCCACGACGGGCAGAGAGATCAGATTGTACTTGTGAAAAAGATCCACCACGGAGGCCAGGGAGGCGTGCGACGGGACGGAAATCAGTGAGTCCATCGCAATGTCGCTGAGAGGCAGCGAAACTTGGGAAAGAAGTATGCGTCCCACGGGGACGGCCCCGGTCAGCACGGCATCGTTGTCCACAAGGTAGATCACGTGGATCGACTCGACCGCGCCCTCAAAATTCCTCAGTGCCGCGATGGCTCCTTCCACTGCGGCGCTTTCATGTACGAACACATACTCCGTGGTCATGAGCGCGCCGGCCGTATTCTCTTCGAACCCTAGCAGTTCGCGAACCTCATTGGCCTCATCCTTCGCCATATCCGAGAGCACTTCGGCCGAGGTTTCGGGCGACAACTCGTGCAATACGTCCGCCGCCTCGTCAGGAGGCATTTCCTCGACGATATCCGCCGCCTTTTGGGCCGAAATGCTCTCCAGTAAGTCGGCCTGCATGCGGGTGGGGATTTCGGAGAGCGCCTGGGCAGCCGTCTCATCGTCAAGACCCTCGATGACGGCTTTCTGCTCATCGCGACTCAGTTCCTCGAGAATATCGGCGATGTCGGCAGGGTGAAGTTGCGCCACACGATCGTACGAAAGACGCAGCTTGACGCGCCGCTGCGGGTCTGACTCGATTAGATTGACGAACTCCCAAGGAATGGTCTTGGTCGGGATAGAGCTTGTGAGCATGCGAATAGTATGCTTGGCCAGAAGGCCTTGCAACAGCCTGCGTATGGCCGCCGCCATCCCCACATTGACCGCTACGATACGCAGTTCCGCGTGATGATCGGTGGGCCGAATATCAAAGTCCACATCATTCACGCGCACCACCTTGCGGTTGTTTACATCAATGATCTGCTGATCCAGGATGTCCTTCTTGACTTTCAGCAGCCCTTCGTCGGGAGCATAGCAACGCACTTCATCGCGCGGTACGCTGGTCTGCCCGGCTCGCACTGAAAGCGATTGCATCTGATCGTGCGTGATGCAAATAAGGGCCTTTTTAGGGCTCTTGACAAGATAAGAAGCCACACGAAGGGAATTCTGGGCGGGCGCGACGCAAAGGTCCTCCAGCCGTCCCAGGTATTCTCCCTTCACTGCGTAAACAGGAAGGTGATCGAGTTCAGTAAAGTAAATCATGGCAAGGCAATAGTGAATGGTAAACAGTGAATTGTAAATGGTGAATTCGCTGCTCTTCCCTCAGCTTTCTGCGTTGAAATGACTCCCCCCCCAGCGTGAGGAGGGGCCGGGGGTGGTGGGTGGTTGCCTCGCCGCACAGCAACCACCCCTAACCCCTCCTTATCAAGGAGGGGAACCTGGGCTTTTTCAGGCGCCCGCAGCCGACGGGCGTGAGCGACTGCCTTCTACCTACCGCCTCCCGCTTTCTTATAGTTCGGTATGGAACCGCAGCGCGAGAAGATCAACCGGCCCACGAACGTGGTTGTACGCCGGGTTCTGCGCGAACTGGTAATCAAAGGTCAACTGGAAGCGTTTTGCAATCTGCCAGTTGTAGTACGTCTCGGCAACACGCTCGGATCGGTAGTCCAGAGCCCCGTCGCCAACCGTGATTCCGAGGCCGCCGGCCGCGAGGTATTGCCGGTGGACCGCGCTAATGCCGTTAACCACGACCGCAAGGCCCACGGTGTCCTGCGGGCGTCGCCACGACGCTCCCTTCAGGCTGATGCCCGTCGTGGCCGTGCGATCCACGTCGGTAAACTCATAGGTCTGATTCTTGCCGTCGCTCCATCCTAATCGAAGGAACGCCCCGAGATCCTTGCGGATTTCCTGGTCCATATTGAGGCCGAAGCCGTATTTGTACCGGTACGCCGCGGTCAGGAAGATATCCTCGCTGATCGCGGGATCGTCGATGGTAGCTTGATAGCCTCCCATGTGGGCTCGTGTGTCATAGCCCATTACGCGTATGGCTCCCGGGTGCCCACGCGGCGAATACCGTCTTTCAAATTCCAGCGCGGTGGACCAGGCCTTGGACAAGTTCCAGTCCATTCGCAAGGCGTTGGCGAATTTCGACACCTGAAAGATGCCCAACCGCGCGCTCCAGGCGCGGGTATTAAATTCCGCCGTAGCTCCGTTCGTAAATCCCAGCGTGTTCGCCGGATAGTCCCATGCGTCGTTGGCGTAGAGGGACCAACTCATGAATTGGGTTCGCGGATCGTTGGCGTAGGCGTTGTTGTCGAAGATGTCTTTGGCGTTGAAATGGCCTATAGTGAGTGTCAGCCTCCGAACGGCCCTTGTACCTCTCAAATCGTCAGGGGCGTCGTCGGTTGACTCCTTTTCCCCGCCCAACCCCACAGTCTCACGGAGGTAAGCACGACAAACGCTGACGTCGGGGTAGGTCTTGCCCACGCGGAACGCCTCGGCGTTTGGAAACGCGGCCATGCCGAGCGTGTTGCTAAGTCCGTAGCCTTGCCACATGAGGAGGTCCACAAAGAACTCTCCCCCCTGCCATAGGCGCACGCCACCCAGCGCGTCCACAGAAATCGTGTCTCGAATCGAGGCCCCGGGCGTCATGCTATTCGTGCCAGTGTACTGGGCAGGAAATGAAGGATGGGCCTGGCCAACAACCGTCGATTGAAGGTGCCAATTCCAGTTTTGGGCCGCTGGGTCAGTTGAGTTCTGGGCCTGGTTTGGCGCCGGGCTTTCTTGACCCCGAGCCTCTGGGGCGGTCATCAGGAATAGAAGCAGCATCGCGCCAAGCCCTGAGGCCCAGAGCAAGCGACTAACACTCCCGGGTTTTAGCACCCTCCCTGCCATCACAAACACATCCCATCTATTATGTAATAATCGGCCCAAAACCAAAACGCCCCTGGGAGCAGAAACTCCGCAGGGGCGATACGAGGGATCCAGGTTTCGCAACCCGCTCCCTCAAACCTCCTGGTGAGAGCTTTGGCTCCACACAACGTAGTATCTTGCGATCTGCGACAGCCACTTTAGGCAGAGCCTTACGCCGGCCATGCCTGCTCCACCCGTTGGCTCGTCTCCGAGTTTCTGGGCAGTGGCTTTTGTTTGTGTGGTAACCTCGCCTAACGAGGTTGAATCCTTTTCCCAGGGCCCCGGCAGAGTACATGCTGCGCCCGAGGCCCTCTATTCCCCTTATAAAAGGCCCCCATTCCTGATGTCAAGAAGAAAGCGCAACCACAATCCGGGAAACTGGAAAATGGAAAATGGAAAATGGCAGTGTGGGCAAAGTTTCGCCGGGCGCGACAGGACAGCCCGCAAACAAACTCCCACCACTGTGGGCGGCAACTATTCCGATTTTCGAGTTTCCAGTTTCTATTTTCCGCTTCAGTTCGTTTGTCTCATGACCCAGCGGATGCCATTCAGGAGCATCTCCTGGTACCGTTGGTCCTTCCACACCTCGTCCGGGTGGCCCAGGCTGTTGTAATAAACCCGGCCCTTTCCAAACATGCGCGTCCAGGCCACCGGCCAGCCGTAATACCTGATGCGCACGCCCTCTTTCTGCATGTCGACGGACTTCGGATCAAGCTTCAAGAGGACATGGGAGGTCTCGGCCTTGAAGTCGCTGATCTGATAAATCTCGTCGTTAATCTGGAACGAATTCCCGAGAAAACTCACCAGCGGGCTCTTGGGGTCTGCCACATCAATCGTCACCATTTGATGCCAGGGATGATGATTGAACCAACCTCCAATGATGTCCCCGTAAGTGCTCCACATGTAGAAGGTGTCGGTGGCGCTGTGAACACCCACAAAGCCGTGCCCGGAGCGGATGAAATCTACAAAGGCGCTCTTCTCCTCGTCCGTCATGGGCAGTTCACCGGTGGTATTGAACATCACAGCGTCATAGTTTTTCAGATTCTCTTTGGTGAAAGCGCCTACGTCTTCCGTCACGGTAGTGTCGTATGCCCCGGACTTCTCTCCCATCTCTTTCACAATCTGCTTGGATAGCTCCACGCTTTCGTGGTGGAATCCCTTAGTCAGGGTCATGTAGAGCAATTTGCCTTTCTTGGCGGGCCGCGAGTGGCCAACCTGCGGCATAGACGCCGCCAAGCCAATCAAAACTAGCATGGCAAGTAGCAGTTTATGTTTCAGCATTGTTACTCCTCGGTTAAAGATGATCCTAGAATTGAGCGGCACTCGTGGCCTATTCTACCAGAAGTTGTGATAAAACCATCCGCCTGTCATCCTGAGCCCTTCGCTTGTCATTCTGAGCGGAGCGAAGAATCTCGCTCTGCCGCTCGGGGTAGACTCCGCGAAGAGCCTGTCCTGAACGAAGTGAAGGAATCTCGCTCTGGGCGCTCAGGGTAAACTCCGCGAGGAATCTCGCTCTGGTTTGTTCCCAAGGCACTGCGAGATTCCTCGTCGCCTGCAACTCCTCGGAATGACACGCGATGAGATTTTTCCGCAACCTGGGAAGGCCAGTGCAACGAAGCTTCGTGACAGAAGGAACGGGAATTCCGCCACCGCCTCCGTCGTCAACTCTTTCTCTCGATCACAGCCGCAAAAAAGCCGTCCATGTTATGCAAATCAGGGCGAGTGCGCAAGTAACCGTGAGAGTCGAACAGCGGGCTGAGCGCGGGACACGCAGACTCAAGCACTGCCCGCAATACGAGTTGATATTCCAGCGATTCGCGAAGCACGCGTTCCACGACGCCCTCGTTTTCCTCGCACTCCAGCGAGCAGGTGGCGTAAACGAGCCGACCTCCCGAATCGAGGTAGCCGAGCGCCCCTTTGAGCATCTTCGCCTGAGCCTCCGCCAGGCGCTCCACGTCTGCCTCGCGCAGCCTCCATTTGATTTCCGGGTTGCGCGCCATGGTCCCCGTGCCCGAACAAGGCGCGTCAAGCAGAATGCGCTCGAACCGGCAGGAAAAAGGCAGTGCCTGGGCCGCATCGAGGCGAACCGCGAGGCACTGCACCTCGTTGGGAACCCACTGAGGAAGCAGACGCGCCATGGTGCGAAGGCGCGAGGCGCTCCGATCGCAGGCTACGAGTGACCCCCGCCCCAAAATCTGCGCGATTTGCCCCGCTTTCACGCCTGGCGCTGCGCACAGATCAAGAACTCGCTGCCCCTCTTGCGGCATCAGGAGTTCCACAACAAGCTGCGAGGCCTCATCCTGAATCGCCACTCGACCTTGCCGCAACGCGGCGGACACCTGCACATTCCCCGAGGTGACCACAAGTGCGCGTGCTGCGAATTGCCCCGGCGTGGTCTTCACCCCGTCCGACGCCAGTTCTTCGCGCAACTGCGAGATGTCTTCGCCGGACTTGACCACGCGCAGCACAGTGGGTGGAATCTGGGTACTCGCCCAAGCCAGCCGCAAGGCCACGTCCTCCCCGCCGGAATGGATTCCGGCTTCTGCGGGCATGACCCTGGGGTCGAGTTCCTCCCAGCGCTTGAGCAGCCAAGCGGGCATCGCGCGCCGCACGCTCGCCTGCCCCGCTTGGTCGAGATCTTCAAACCGCACGCCCAGGCCCGCCCCGCTGCCGGGAGAGATTTTGCGCAACAGGGCATTGACAAATCCTGCCGCTGACCGTTTCCGCGCCGCTTTCGTCATCTCCACGGCCTCATTCACAACCGCTGCCTTCGGAATCCGTGAAAGGAACTGAAGCTGGTAGATCCCGAGACGCAATATCGTCACTACCTCGGGGTCCAGACGCTCCAGGGGCTTTCCGGATGCCTCGGCAATTCGAAAGTCCAGTTCGCCGCGCCACCGCAAAACGCCCATCACGATCTCGGTCGCCAATCGCCGGTCGGCCTCCTTTAGCGCCGAGACTTCTGGTGTTTGCAGCAGGTCGACAGCGAACCCTCGCCCCGCCTCGACGCGCCGGAGGATTCGATAAGCAATTGACCGGGCGGGCGAAATGGGCAAGGGCCGACTCCTTCTGAGGAGGAATGCGCCGCCGCTGTCATTCTGAGCGAAGCGAAGAATCTCGGCAGTGCTCTTTCCGGCGAACTACGGAGATGCTTCGTCGTCCGCCGGCTGACGGACTCCTCAGCATGACATTCGATGGTGTTTCTCCACATCAGCCCCAAGAAGGAGCGCTATTTTTAGGCTCCTGAACGGTGCGTGACGGCTACTTCCCGCCTAGCCTTTCGCCGGCACCAGGGCGCATGCCGTTCACGAAGTCCCGGGCCGGCAAACGCTTGCGTCCTTCAAGCTGCAGTTCCAGGAGTTCCAGAAGAGTTCCCTGGCCGCACGCCACGCGCAAAGAGCCGCGCTCCGGAAAAAGTGTGCCAGGCTGATCGTCGGCCCCGACT
Source organism: Terriglobia bacterium (assembly GCA_050010015.1). GTDB lineage: Bacteria > Acidobacteriota > Terriglobia > UBA7540 > UBA7540 > CAVROP01. The sequence goes on along the minus strand of JBEKLY010000073.1, from coordinate 31,557 downwards.
TGGCCAGCCGCGGGCGCCGCCGACCAGATGTGGAGGTTCTTCGAGCGAAAACTTGTATAAGCTCCCGGCCAAGGCCTTAATCCCCGCACGCGCCACGCGATCTCTTCCGCTGGGAACGTCCACGCGATCCGGCCATCTTCCTTTTTGAGGATCGGGGCAAGCGTCGCCCGCGAATGATCCTGCGGCTGGGGCTGAATCTCGCCTCGGCTCAGCTTCCCCAGAGTCTCCGCCATCAACTCCGCCCCGACACCGCTCAATCGCTCGGAAAGCGTTTCGGTGGTGTCGGAGGCTTCAATCGGCACTTCGCGCCTCAAGAGGATATCCCCAGTGTCGAGCCCCTCGTCGATTTTCATGGTGGTGACGCCGGTTACGGACTCGCCGCGCATAATCGCCCACTGGATCGGCGCCGCGCCGCGATACTTAGGCAACAGCGACGCGTGCAGGTTTATGCATCCCTGCTTAGGAAGATCGATCATCCATGGCGGGATAATATGACCGTAAGCAACCACCACGATGAAATCGGGTTGGAACTTTGAAAGGAACGCGACAGTTACCTCGTCTTTAAGCTTCGTTGGTTGGAATACCTCGAGGCCTGCACGCACGGCCGCTTGCTTCACTGGCGACGGCCTCGTCTCGTAACCCCGGCCGCTCGGTTCATCGGGGTTGGTCATCACCAGGTCAATCTCATGTTTATCCGCGATGAGCCTTTCAAGCGCGGGAACCGCGAATTGAGGGGTGCCGCAGAAGATGAGTTTCATGGAAATGACTTCCGTGGTCCGTTGTCAGTTGTCCGAGGCCCGTTGCGTGTCGAGAGTTGCCTGGCTTCTCGCTCTCGCAGTTTCGCGGGGGACGTCTTACGGCGCGGAGGGCGCTCGCGTGTCACGCAGCTCAAAACGCGCTTCGAACAACGGACAACTGACAACGGACGAACTCCTCACCACTCTCCCGCTTTGATCATCCTGCGAATTTGCCGTTTAATCGAGTCGCGCTTCAGCCGGCTAAGATGCGAGATGAACAGCTTTCCGCCCAGGTGGTCGAACTCGTGGCAAAAGGCCCGTGCCAGCAGGCCTTCGCCCGACAGCGTGATTTCCTTACCGCGCGCGTCCTGGGCGTGAACCGTGGCGCGCAAGAGGCGAGTGGTTTTGGCCCGGAAATCCGGCAGGCTCAGGCAGCCCTCTTCTTCCGCCTGCTCGCCCTCCGAGGCAATGACCTCGGGGTTGGCAAGCACCAGTTTTGAAATCGCATCCTTGCCGCAGGAAACGTCAATCACGCAGAGCTTGAGGGAAATACCGATCTGCGGCGCGGCAAGCCCAACCCCATTGGCGGCGTACATCGTCTCAAACATATCCGCCACCAGCTTTTCGAGGTTTCCATCAAACAGGGTCACTGGCGCGCCGGGTTTCTCCAGGACCTCCTGACCGTACTTCACAATTGGATAGATCATCGCCTGTCTCTTGTCTCAAAACCGTCTCACCTGCTCCATGTAGGCGGAATAATTCCGCTTCGTTTCGAGCATCGAGTCTCCGCCGAATTTTTCCAGGAACGACCGCCCGATCGTGAGCGCCACCATGGCCTCGCCGACCACACCTGCGGCAGGCACCACGCAGACATCGGAACGCTCATAAGCTGCCGTCGCAGTCTCCCTGGTCTGAAGGTCGACCGACTCGAGAGGACGCCGCAAGGTCGATATGGGTTTTACGTAACCGCGCACGAGGATGTCTTCGCCATTCGAGATTCCGCCTTCGAGGCCCCCAGCCCGGTTCGATTTACGAGTGAAGCGCGAATTCTCCTGGTTGTATCCGATTTCGTCGTGAACCTGGGAGCCGGGGCGGCCCGCCGCTTCGATCCCGCTGCCGATTTCCACCGCCTTAATCGCCTGAATCGACATCACCGCCTGCGCCAATTGCCCGTCCAGCCGCTCGTCCCACTGCGCGCACGAGCCGATCCCCGGCGGCACGCCGTGGGCAATGACCTCGAAAGTCCCTCCCACTGTGTCGCGCGCTTCGAGGGCCTTGTCCACTTCTTCCTTCATGCGCGCTTCCGTCGCCGCATCCACGCAGCTTAGAACGATGTCTTCAGTCGCGCGCAACGCCAGCACCTTTTCAAACGGAGCCTGCGCATCCTTAAGAGCCACGCTGCCTAGCGCCACCACGTGGCTCGCGACCTCGATCTCGAATTCTTTCAGAAACAGCTTAGCCACAGCCCCGGCGGCCACCCGCGCCGCAGTCTCGCGAGCGCTGGCTCGTTCGAGAACGTAGCGCGCCTCCTGAAAGTTGTACTTAAGACATCCCGCCAGGTCGGCGTGTCCCGGACGCGGCCGCGTCAGAGCCTTGTGCTTAGCCCGCGTTTCGGGGCTGTCCTCGACGGCCAAAGCTTCTTTCCAGTTTTCCCAGTCGTGGTTTGAAATCAGTAAAGCGATCGGCGAACCGATGGTGTGGCCATGGCGAACGCCGGAGAGAAACTGGGCGGCGTCGGACTCGATTTTCATCCGGCCTCCGCGCCCATAGCCGCCTTGGCGCCGCTTCAACTCCCGGTTGACATACTCGAAATCGATGCACAAGCCCGCGGGTATTCCTGAGAGGATCGCAACCAAAGCCTGGCCGTGCGATTCACCGGCCGTCTGAAAACGTAACATCGCCGCCCCTGAAGGTTCCAGTTACTCGTCTCCAAATTGTTAATATTAGCGGAATTGCGCAAGGGGGTCAAAAATTGGGTGGTGTCCTAATTCAACTCGTCGCGCCGACCTTTAGGTCGTCAGATGCTGGCCTAAAGGCCAGCGCTACGCCGAAATTAGGACGCTTCGAAAAAATGGGTGCCGACGACCCTGCTCTTCAAGCCGGATGGCACTCGATCACCGAGGACACCTCAGCAGGGATGATGCGACTGATTGCGAAGCCGCTTGCCGCAAGCAGTGCGCGGAAATCAGCCTCTGTGCGTTCTCGCCCGCCGAGCACGAGCATCAGCAAGTCCATCAAGCCGGGCGGCCGGGCTGTCGAATCTACGATGTTCTCGATCAGCAGGAGAGTCCCACCGGGGCGAATCGCGCGACGGGTATTGCGAAGGATTTTGGCGGCGTCTTCGTCGGGCCAATCGTGAATGACGCCTTTCAGCAGGTAGGCGTCGGCGCCCTCAGGCACGGAATCGAAGAAATTCCCTCCCACGATCTCGCAACGAGCGGCGATCTCGCCGGTCAGGATTTCAGGAGCGCGCGCGACGGCCTGTGGCGAATCGAACAGCACACCGCGCAGCCCGGGCGTTGCCGCAAGGATGTCGCGCAGCAGCGCGCCCTCCCCGCCGCCCAAGTCCACCAGCCGCTCGAAGCCTGAGAAATCGTAAGCCGCCACGAGCGCCGGGCTGGTCCAGGCAACGCCCTGAGTCATGACGGCATGGAAGAGCGCGCCGTCCTCCGCATGCCCCTCGAGGTAGTCGAAAAAACGCTGCCCGAAGATTCGCTCGAAGGCCGGCTCTCCCGTGCGCACCGACCGCTCAAGCTCGCCCAGCGGGCGCCAGAGGAATGCCGCGGGCAGGAAGAGGGCGTTATCCCGCTGCGACTGGGGATGAGACGCCCGCAACAGGTCCGTGAGCGGCGTGTTGCGGAAACGGCCGTCGGCTGTGCGTTCGAACAATTCGAGCGTGCTGACGGCGCGCAATAGACGCTCGAGCGATGCCGGGTGAGCGCCGCAATCCGCCGCAAGCTCCGCCGCAGTCTTCGGGCCTGACGCAAGCAAATCCGGAATGCGCAGCTTCGCCACTACGTAGATAGCCTGGGCTGCCACAATGCCCGGCCAGAGATATTCCATTGGGTTCGCCGGCATGCTTTTCTCCTTCCGGGAGAATGACTCCAAGCGATTTTGCTCGCCTACTCCACAATTATATCTGTAGAACTCAGAAACGCACCTCTCGTCTCTCGCCCCATCGCAAAGCATAGGCTATAAGTCTAAGCGGATGGCGTGCCGCACCGGGCATTCGGTCGGCCTACGTAGGAATTGGGCGCAGCTCAGAGGGTTTGAAAAGTTCAAAACAGCTCACGCCAAGACGCCAAGCCGCAAAGAAACGCAAAGTCGACGCACCGGTTTTCCTTTGCGACCTTTGCGCGCTTTGCGGCTTTGCGTGAAACCGCATTCCCGGTTCGTGGTAAAGTATTCCCTTTTAGCCTGCAGGAGGGAGCATTTGCGAAAGAACACATTCGATGTCGTCGGGCTTGGATTGAATGCCACTGACACGGTGCTGAGGGTGCGCGACTTCCCTGCCCTGGGTGGCAAGGAGCGCGTATTGTCCTCATCCACTCATGCGGGCGGACAAGTGGCCACGGCCCTGGTCACCTGCCAGAGGCTGGGGCTGCGCACCCGTTACATCGGCAAAGTGGGAGATGACGAAGGCGGCAAGGTACAACTTGCCAGCCTCGAGCGAGAGGGAGTGGACGTGCAATACACGCGCGTCGTTCCACACACCGCGAATCAATTCGGCATTATCCTGGTGGATCAGGCGACAGGCGAGCGCACGGTTTTCTGGGACCGTGACGCGCGCCTGACCGTCACGCCGGAGGAGTTAGCCGAGAGCGCCATCACCTCCGCCGGCGTCCTGCTTCTGGACGGATGCGACGTCGAGGCTTCGATTAAGGCCGCGCGTTGGGCCAGGCGCGCCCACGCGAGCGTGGTCGCCGATCTCGACACGGTTTATAAGAAAGTCGAACGGCTCTTCCCTTACATCGATTACCTGATCGCCTCCACCAAATTCCTTCCCACCCTGACGGGCAGGGCCGATCCCTTCCAGGTCCTCGCCTACACAGCTGCAGAGCACAAGATGAAAGCCCCGGGCATGACGCTGGGACGCGACGGCGCCTTGGTTAACCACGCGGGGCGTTTCTATTATTCGCCGGGATTCGTCGTCGAGACGGTGGATACGACGGGCGCGGGAGACGTATTTCACGGTGCTTTCATTTACGGGTTGGTACAGGGATGGCCGATCGAGCGAATACTCGATTTTTCAAACGCCATGGCCGCACTGAATTGCACTGCTCTCGGCGCACGCGGAGGAATCAAGACTCAAGCCGAGGCGGAAAAGCTAATGGCCGCCGGCGCGCGCCACGTGAACCCGGCCTATGTTGGGCAGTAGGCAGATCGGCAGTGGGCAGATCGGAAAAGCAATTCAAATGGCAAATGGCAAATAGCAAATTTCAAATGGTTTGAGATTTGCTATTTTAGGAATCATCAACCATTTGCCATTTGACCTTTGCTATTTGCCATTTGAAATCGCTCTTTCATCTGACTCGCGGCGTAATTTTTTGTTACATTAACGCGTGCTCCCCTGCAAATACCCCACCACCGTGCGCACGACGTCGTCCTCCGCCTTGGGAGTGTAAGGCGATGTGGCCGGCTCGTATCCGCCATACGGAAACTCGGCTGCGCTGGGCATATAACCCAGCCAGCCGTTTGAGTATCCGAAATAGAAAGTGTAGGGATAGGGGGAAAGGCTGCGCACCCGCAAAGCGATTTCGCAGAAGAGTTCGACAGGCGCCGCCCAGACGGCCACGTCGTCATTCACTCGAAGGAAACGGATGGGCAGACGGATGACGGTTTCCCCTGCATCGGTTTGGCGAAGGTACTTCTCGATATCAGGCGCCCATCCCAGGTTCGCCTTGCGAGGCGTCTCGACGATCTGCTCGCCGGCGGCAAGGCGCACCGTGGAAGTCGTTGGCCCGATCCGATTATTGGCGGCGATAATCTTGTCGCCCAGCATCGCTCGGAACTGGCCCAGGTGCGCGCTTTCGAAGTCTGGGCAAACCGTGTAGATGGGCGCGAGATTGCCGGCGGCGCCATTGATGTAAAGCATGGGCGCGCCCAGTTTCTCTTCCACGTATGAGGCCACGATCCCCGGCGCGTCGCCGGTGATGAGATCGTTATGCGGTCCCAGCGCCGTCCCATGCATGGCGTAATTGGCTATCAATGCCAACAACCTTCCATCCGCTCTTTCCAGCCGAATCAGCCCGATCTGTCGGTCGCTTGGGCCATCGGGGTTCAATCCTAGATAGGTAGGCCCCTGGAGGTCCCGGCCCCGGCGGTTAATATTGGCCATGGACATTCCCCATCCGACGCCCAGGCGCGCGGGTTCGAGTTTGGTGCGCGCCTCCTTGATTCCGTCGAGGAGGCTTTTCTTAACCCGCGCCGTGTATTCCGTGTTGTGATCGTGCTTGTACCGCTCGCCCATGAACGCTGCCCCAAGTCCCGGCGGGCCGACCTCCGGGGCCGAGTGGGTGTGGGTTACAGTCCACCACACCTGGACCGGCTTGATTCCCGTCTCCGCCTGGAGCGTGCTCATGACTTCGTCGTAAACCGAAGGAGAGAACAGACAAATGTCGGTGGAAACCAGGAAGAACTGCGTCTCGCCGTCATCCATCGCCACAATCCGATGGTAAATGTGGTCGTGCACGCCCGTCGATTGCCTAGGACCGTAGCCGAGCAGCCACTGCGGTTGATCCGGAGTAATGTCAATCTTAACCACCGAGGCGCGAAACTGCGCCGCACCGAGGCTGCAACAAGCGCCTGCCACGGCCAGCCATAAAGCCGTCATCAGCAGCCTTCGCCAGATCCAGCCAAATCTCAAGCATTCAGCATCCATCATGAGTTCCCTCCTTGGAGGGGATTAGTATACACCGGCCGGACGCCTCGCATCCTGGAAGCGGTCTGACTCGCATTCCTCACCACGATTGGAGAAGACCGGAAGGGAGGGGCTAAAACAGGCTGCGGAAAAAGTCTATCTGTCATGCTGAGCGAAGCGAAGCATCTGCAGTATCTCGTTGAAAACAAGCAAATGCAGATCCTTCGCTGCGCTCAGGATGACTGCGGGGGGCTTTTTCCGCAGCCTGTAAAGCCCCGCCTTCCCGAGCCTGGTGAGAAATTAGGACTAATTCCCATTAAAGTCTCAAGGGCTACTGGCCGATATAGCGCTGGAGGTGGTCAATGCCGAAACCGGTCATGAGAACTGGCAGAGGCCGTCCGCCCCTCCCAATGCAGCGGGGCAAGATTCTGCTGGTGGATGAAGATGCCGGCGACTTGCAGCTCTATACCTCGCTGCTCCGGGACCAGGGGCACAGTGTGGACGGCTGCACGAGCTATAGGGAAGGCGCTGAACGGTTGGAGCGGGAATGGTACGATCTGGTCATCCTGACCCAGGAGGGGCAGAGCTTCGAGGGGCAACCCTTGCTCGAGCGCGCTATCGAACTCGACCGGCGCCGCCCCGTCCTGGTGCTGACGCGCGCCGTGGACATGCCCAGTTACCTGGATGTGATGTATCTGGGAGCGCACGATTACCTGGAGAAACCGCCCGCCGCATGGGAAATCCTTAATACGGTGGCCCACTGCCTTGGACCCCGTGTTGCAGTAGCGTAGGAAGCTCGTCGAACGCACGAAGAGAGCGGCTGATGGCATTCTGAATCAGTGTCGGTGGTTGGCGGTTCCGCCGCGCCGCTTTAACGGAGAGGCTTTGCCTTTCCCCGGCGTATCTACATTCTTGTCGCCCAAACCCGCGTAAACAGCCCTCTCTCCTGGGGAGAGGGCTGAAATCAATCACCGTTCATCGTTGAGGCCCTCTCCCCTGGGAAGAGGGTGGCGAGAGTAGCGAGCCGGGTGAGGGGTTTGTTCCCACAAAGCCTCGCGACTTCGGAATTCGGCTTAAACCTGCTCTGCCATTTCCTTCCTGCGCCTTACAACCCAGGGCGTTCGCGAACTTCACCTTCGTCAGCCTGACACCGAAGTCGCGGCGCGGCCTCTGTTGCGCCGCCGAACGCTGGGTACCCTGCAGCGTGGTGCAGCGGAAGCCCTGCAACCGGGAGGTCGCAATGCTGGGAGACCTCTCTGAGAACCACAGGAGATGATCACCTGTAGCCCGGAAACGACCCCTCACCCGTCGCGCGCCGTCTGATGAAAATGCCGGAGCGCGATACCCTTTCGCCACGGGATATAGGCGCTAGAATAAGCCCGTCACCCCGCACCAAGCCGCATCAGCGGCGCAAGAATGTGGCCCACGGCGCCAGGACCTGTGAAAAAATCGAGTCCAGTGTTCGGCGAGGACCCCCTCACCCGGCGCTGCGCGCCACCCTCTCCCCCAAGGGGGAGAGGGGTATAACTCACGTTTCTTCCCCTCCCCCCCTTGGGGGAGAGGGTGGCGCGCAGCCGGCGCTTTCATCAGCCGGGGCGGGCCGGGTGAGGGGGTCTGAACGGTCGACTGCGATTTCTTCACACCTTCCCAGCCGTGGGATCACGGCGCACAGAGAGCACGCTGAGCCACGTAGTGGCGACAGAAGATCTGCGATCGTCAAGACCGCTCTGTCGCCCCTCCCGGGGCTCTCAGGCGCATCGGCTCTGCTTTCTCCCCACGGCTGTCGCCGTGGGCCACATTCTTGCGCCCGTCGGCTGACGGGCTCCAGAACCCGATCGGACCTATTCTAGCGCCTATGGCCCCACGGGAGAGGGCAGTCTTCCGACCCGAAGCGGCAAGTGATTTTCAGGTGAGCGAAGCGAAGGGTGGGAGGATCCCGGTCCGGAGCCGCGTCCATGGCCTTCCCGTCAGGGCCTGAAGCTTGGTTATCCCGCCTTACACACCAGGTTTTTCCGGACGCATCAGCGGAAACAGTATCACGTCGCGGATGGAGTGCGAGTTGGTGAGCAGCATCGCCAGGCGGTCGATGCCGATGCCTTCTCCTCCCGTGGGCGGCAGGCCGTAACTGAGGGCGCGGATATAGTCTTCGTCGATGGCGTGGGCCGACAGGTCGCCCTTCTCACGCAGAAGTTGCTGATACGCGAAACGGTCGCGCTGCTCGGCGGGGTCATTGAGCTCACTGAAGGCGTTGGCCACCTCCATGCCGGCAATGTAAAGCTCGAAGCGTTCCACGAAGTTAGGATCGTCGGCCTTATGCTTGGAGAGCGGCGACACCTCGAGCGGATAGTCCAGGATGAAGGTGGGCTGGATCAACTGGCTTTCCGCCACATGCTCGAAAAGATCGGCCAGCGCGGTGCCCGGCGCCGTTGACGCGGGCAACTCCAAGGGCTCGTAACCCGGGCGCGAGTCGCTGCCCGCCCAGCGATTGAAATCCTCAACCCATTTGAAGATCGCTTTGGGTTCCGCCAGATCCTCGAGCGTTGGCCCCTTCCCCGCCGCCTCCGGCCAATACTTGGTCAGCGCCTCCTTCATCGTGAGCCGGTGGAATTTGGCGAAGGAAATATGGTGCTCGCCAAAATCGAACTCGACCGTCCCTAGAACGGCGGTCGCCACATGGCGCAGCAGCCTTTCCGTCAAGGCCATCATGTCCCGGTAATCGGCGTAAGCTTGATAGAACTCGAGCATCGTAAACTCGGGGTTGTGGTGCGTCGAGATCCCTTCGTTGCGGAAGTTCCGGTTAATCTCGTAAACGCGGTCGAGGCCCCCGACGGTTAGCCGTTTCAGGTAAAGTTCCGGGGCAACGCGCAAGTAGAGGTTGAGGTCCAAGGCATTGTGGTGGGTAACGAAGGGACGCGCCATGGCGCCGCCCGCCAGCGGCTGCATCATGGGGGTTTCCACCTCGACGTAGTCTTCACCCTCCAGGAATTCCCGAACCGCGCGAACGAGGCGAGCCCGGCGCTCGAACGTTTTTCTGGATTCGTCATTCACCATCAGGTCGAGATAGCGCTGGCGGTAGCGGATCTCCACATCCGTAAGTCCGTGCCATTTTTCCGGCAAAGGCAGGAGCGCCTTCGCCAGGAATTGCAGGCGCTCGGCGTGGATGGTCAGTTCGCCGGTCCTGGTGCGGAAGAGGTAGCCGGCCACGCCCACCAGGTCGCCGATGTCGAGCATTTTGTAGAGTTCGAAGTCACGCTCGCCCACGGCGTCCGAGCGCACGTAGATTTGCAGGCGCTCTCCGCCGCCCGCCAAGTGCGCAAACCCGGCTTTCCCATGCGGCCGGATGGTCATCACCCGCCCCGGAACCCTTACGGAAATCCTCTCGGCGTTCAACTGTTCCGCCGAAAAAGAGGAATAGGCCTTGAGGATCTGCGGAATGGTATGTGTAAGGTCGTAACGGCGCGGATAAAGCTCGTATCCCAATTCGGCGAGGGTCTCGAGCTTTTTACGCCTTTGGAGTATAAGATCGCTAAGTTCGGCTGTGGACACGCCAGTAACCTGCCTTAAACCAGTCATTTCCAGTGAAAGCAGTAATTATAGGGTTCGGGCGAAGGGGGTGTCAAGAATTACACCCGTACGGAGGTACCTTGCATTGTCAAATTCCCACCTCTATACTGGGAAGTATGCACTGGGTTGTGGGAGCCCTGATTCTCGCTACCGTGGCGCACCTGCTTCGACGTTTGCTCTGGAAAAAGTTGCCGAAGCAGCACGTCCCGTCGGGTCTGGCGCCCTTGGGGACCGCCCGCCGGGTGGTCTATGACGGATTTGCGCCGGAAATCGAAGCTCGGGTTGCCATGTTGGGCATCTCGCTCAACGATGCCTTTGAAGAGCGGAACGGCGGCCGGTTCGACATCGCCTGGCGCATGGTGCGGCTATCTGCCTCGGAATGGTACGGCGTGGAAAAGATCATTACGGGGCTCCTGAATACTCTCTCCAGACACCTGCCGAAGGCCCAATATGTGGTGACGCCGCGCAACATTCATGCCCACCACTTCCTCTCAAAATCCATGGTTGATTACGTGCGCGTGCACGAGCTTCTGGACCAATTCGTATTCAGCTCGCAGCGCCGCTATCAGCTTCAACTGCGCCTGCTGAGCCGCGCGGTAACCATTGTGACGGAGGAGTTCCGGGGCACCTATCGCCACGCGCAGCGGGTCGGCGATACTTCCAAAGAAGCCTGGAACGAGATTGATCTTGACTTCCACGACTTCGACCTGATCGCCAAAGAAGCCGTCCTCGCCTTTCAAGCTTTGTTGACCTGCCTCCCCCCGGACGTCCTGCCCAAACTGTCCGCCGACCTCGATTCCCTGCTTCGCGGAAAAGTGCGTGCGCGCCCCGTGCCTGTCGGGCGCTGAATGAGGACCGTAGGGCGACGGCTAGCCGTCCCCTCGGCGACTTGATTTGGGATTCGCGTGCACAGGGTAGGGCGAGCCCTACCCCAACATTCAGCCTTCGAAAATCCGCGACATGCGGATCCAATCCTGATCCACAAGCTTCAGTTGGGTCATGGCCTCGACGAGAGGGATGGAAGTAATCTGATTGCCCTTCAAGCAAACCATGTGGCCCAGCTTGCCCTCTTCGATCAAATCCACGGCTTTGACTCCGTAGCGTGTACCCAGCACACGGTCGAACGCCGTGGGCGAGCCGCCGCGCTGGATGTGGCCGAGCACTGTAGAGCGCGTTTCGTAGCCGGTCTGTTTCTCGATCAGCTTCGCCAGCCGATCGCCGATCCCGCCCAGCAAAACGTGGCCGAACGCGTCGAGTTGCTGGTCCTTGGTGACGAGTTCGTCCTGGCCTTTAAGCTGGAAACCTTCCGACGTGCACACAATCGAGAACCTCTTGCCACGGGCTTGGCGCCGCTGGATGGTTCCGCAGATATCCTCGAGGGTTCTCGGCTCCTCCGGAATCAAGATGCAATCCGCGCCGCCTGCGAGGCCCGAAATCATCGCGATCCATCCCGCGTGCCGGCCCATCACCTCGACCACGATGACGCGGTGGTGCGATTCCGCCGTCGAGTGCAGGCGGTCAATATTCTCCGTCACGATTGAGACGGCCGTGTCGAACCCGAAGGTCTGGTCCGTACCCTCCACGTCGTTGTCGATGGTCTTCGGAACGCCCACCACTTTCACGTTCTCGGCGGCGAGCTTGCGCGCCACCCCCAATGTGTCCTCGCCGCCTATCGCAACCAGGAAATCAATCCCCATGGTTTTCAGATTCGCCAGCAGAGTTTTCTTGTCCTCCTCCTTCTTCAGCGGGTTGGTGCGCGACGTTCCGAGAATCGTGCCGCCGCGCGGCAGGATGCCGGAAATCGACTCCAAAGTAAGCGGCGCCGCGTCCGCCTTCAGCATCCCTTTCCACCCGTCTTTCACTCCCAGGATTTTGTATCCAAGCTGCTCGCCCCTACGCACGATCGCCCGGATCACCGCGTTCAGCCCCGGACAATCGCCCCCTCCCGTTAGTACTCCGATTGTGCCCTTCGAATTAATTGACATATAAACCTTCAACTCCTTTGAATTATTGATTTAGTGCCTGCCGGCCCGCCGCCCTGAAAGAGGCTGCGGAAAAACTCTCTCGCTCTGTCATTCTGAGCGAAGCGAGGAATCCCCGCAGTTGTTGTTCCGAGTAACTGCAGAGATCCTTCCTTCGTTGCACTCAGGACCGCCGTCGGCTAACGGACTCCTCAGGATGACAGTCAATAGGTTTCTTCCGCAGCCTGTGAAAGCCACCACCGCAGCAACGAAGCGACTTCTCCACACCAGGCCTGTCAATTTAGCAAGAAACCACTCGCGAGGCAATCGAATTGCGCCTTTGCGCCAGCGCCCATCCTCGAATCAGGCAGCCCTCTCCCGTGGGGAGAGGCGTATCCGGCGACGGAACCTTCGCCAGCCGCCGGACGAGTGAGGGGTTTTTGCGCGTACGGACTGGCGCCTATCGGAGAGGCAATTTGTCCGCCCTCCGCCCCTCTTTTGCACTTTTCGCTTGACAAGAGGGGAGGTTTATGATAGCCTACCGGGGTGTTCGAACTGTTGACGATTTGCCGCAGGCAAGCCCCTGGAGCCGCTTGGGCGGAGTCAAAGCCGGACTTTCCCAGCGTTCGTGGTAGGTATGGTTGCTCAAAAACACAAAAATCGCGGGAACGAAGCTAAGAAGCATTTGAAAACAAAGGACATGACTTTTTGAGATGTTGCATAATGAGTGCTCTTTGCATGGCCATAAGCGCGAATTGAACCAAATATCGCCCCAAATCCCCACCTTTCGCGCCCACGAACCGAAACCCCCGAGTCAGGCGGGCAGACCCCGCGAGTGACAATATGTCGGCTACACAAGTCGCGGAATTCGAGTGGCAAAAACTCTGATGCCCTACCCCTCCGCCCGCCCATCGCTGCTTCTGATCACCGCATCGTCACCTGTGACGCAACGCGCTCGGCGCAACCGCGTCCTGAACTTTCAGCAGATCACCATGCCGTACCTAGCCGCATTTGTGCCTCCGCATTGGACGGTGCGCCATATCGACGAAGTCGTGGAACCGGTCGACCTCAATGCCGCGGCAGACCTGGTTGCGATCACTTTCCACACTCCCAGCGCGCCGCACGCCTACGAGATGGCGTCGCGCTTTCGGAAACGCGGAATAACGGTGGCGCTGGGCGGGCCGCACGTCACCCTGATGCCCGACGAAGCGCAGCCGCACGCCGACGTGATCTTTGTCGGAGAAACCGAGCGGGAATGGCCGCGATTTCTGGCGGACTTCGAATCCGGGCGGCATGGCTCGCGTTACTGTTGCGTCGAACCTCCTAGCCTCGATCGTGCTCCGATGTCGCGGCACGACCTGTTTCATCGTCACGACCATGCGGACGGAGTTCTGTTCGCGACGCGCGGTTGCGCGCATCAATGCGATTTCTGCACGCTGGCGGTGATGTACCAGCGCAAGGTGCGCCACCGCCCTGTGGAAGCCGTGGCGCAAGAGTATGCTTCCTTTCGCGGCAAGGTCATCATCGTGTGGGACGACAACATTGCCGCCGACATGCAGTACGCCAAGGCGCTCTTCCGCGCTCTGACGCCTCACCGGAAATGGTGGAGCACCCAGGCGAGTATTTATGCGGCGAAAGACGACGAGTTCCTCGAGCTGGCCGCGCGCAGTGGCTGCAAACAACTGTTCATCGGGCTCGAATCCGTTTCGCAGGCAAGCCTCAACGAGGTTTCGAAATCGTTCAACCGAGTTGATGAGTACGCGCGCGCCATCGAGCGGATTCACGCGCACGGCATGTCCGTACAGGCAGGAATCGTCTTCGGCTTCGATCATGATACTGAGGCGGTTTTTGAGGAGACGGGGGACTTCCTCGAGTCGGCAGGCGTCGAGAACGCCACGTTCAACATCCTAACGCCATATCCCGGGACGCCGCTCCATAAACGCCTCCACGCCGAGGGCAGAATCCTCACGCGTGATTGGAGCAAGTACAACGGCCGGACTCACGTGGTGTTTCAACCTCGGCTCATGAGTCCGGAGACTCTGCTGGCCGGCTACCGATATGCCAACGCGCGCTTCTACTCGTTGGGCAGCATCGGCAAGCGTCTGTCAAAATCCACGGCCCAATTGTTCTGGACCTTGCCGTTAAACCTCGCGTACGCCTTTGCCCTTCGCTACAATAATGGGGCGCTGCGAGATGGAGGAAGAGATGCTCTACCGAAAGATGCCGAAAACGGGCGATGAACTGTCAATCCTGGGTTTCGGCTGCTCGCGGCTGGCGGCGAAAGACGGCCGGATTGACGTGGCGCGCGCGGCAAGACAGATACGCTACGCCGTCGATCAGCTTATTCGGAGCTTGAGATCGGCTGCGATTCTCACGGGAACGGTTCGATCATGACTTCGTCCACGTAGCACCATCCCCAGTTCTCGCCTGGCTCATTGGAGCGCATGATGGGGTGGTGGGTCTTGCGGAAGTGCTTCGTCGCATGCTTGTTTTTGGACGAATCGCAGCACCCCACGTGCCCGCACTCCACGCACAGGCGCAGATGGACCCACGTGTCTCCGGTCTTAATGCAGTCTTCACACACGTGCTTGTCGGTGGTCGTGATTTTGATCTGATCGAAATGCGTGCATTCCGCGGCCATGAAGACCTCCTGAGTTGAGAGTCGAAAGTTGAAAGTCGAGAGTGGAACGGCCTTTCATTCCGGATGGCCTTCCCCCGTTGACGCGGCGGGCCAACGCGCTTAGGGGATCCTTCGCTGCTCTGAAAGTCGTAGGGCGGGCGTCTCGCCCGCCGTCGCACGAGAGCGGGACGCTCCCGCCACCGCGGGCGGGACGCCCGCGCTACGTCCGTCCACAGTCGTGCGATTTTCATGGTTTCTGGGTGCCCGTCAGCCGACGGGCATGACCGACTGCTTTGAAAATGGCGAATCCGGACCCCCTCACCCGACCCGCGCCGGCTGGTGAATGCGCCGTCACGGGCCACCCTCTCCCCCAAAGGGGAGAGGGCATTTTATGACCTGTGGTGAGCCGAAGGATCATGACGTCTTCGCTCAGAATGACAACTAGCAGCGCTCGACTTTCGACTCTCGACTTTCGACTGTCGACTCTCGACTGCCCTTCACGCCTCCGCCAGAGCGCGGTGCACAAGATGCACGGCGATCGCTCCTTCGCCCACGGCAGAGGCCACACGTTTCACGCTTCCGGAGCGCACATCGCCGACTGCAAATACTCGAGGAAGGCTGGTTTCCAGCATGAATGGGGCGCGCGCTAGCGGCCAAGAGAAAGAAGCAGCGATATCGCCCGGAAACTCCAGGTCGCGGCCCGTCAGGATGAAACCCTTGTTGTCCATGGCCAGACAATCTTTCAGCCAGTCGGTTCGCGGCGAAGCCCCGGCCATGATAAAAACGTGCCGAATGTTGTGCCACGATGGCTTACCCTTCGTCTTGTCGGTCCAGGCCACGCGCTCGAGCTGGTGGTTGCCCTCCATACCGACGATTTCTGTGTTGTAATGGAGGTCGATGGCGGGGTTTTCGGCAATGCGCTGGATCAAGTAACGGGACATCGACTCTGCCAAACCCGAGGAGCGCACCAGCATATGAACCTTGCGGGCGGTTTGGGAGAGGAAGACGGACGCCTGTCCCGCAGAGTTCCCTCCGCCGACCACCACCACGTCTTCGTTCTCGCACAGTTGCGACTCGATGTGAGTTGCGCCGTAGTAAACGCCCTGACCCTCGAATTGAGCCAGACTGGAAATGGCCGGCTTCTTGTACTGAGCGCCGGTGGAGATGACAATAGCGCGGGCGCGCAACACGCTGCCGTCGTCAAGAGCTATCTCGTAGAGCGGTTTCTTGCAATTCAGGTGCACGACGCTGTGCGCCACCAGCATCCTGGCGCCGAACTTCTGGGCTTGAGTTAAGGCTCGCCCGGCCAACTCCATCCCTGACACTCCGGTGGGGAAGCCGAGATAATTCTCGATCTTCGAACTGGAGCCCGCTTGGCCGCCGGGAGAATCCGTTTCGATGACCAGAACGCCCAGACCCTCCGAGGCGGCGTAAACAGCCGCTGCCAAGCCGGCAGGGCCCGCTCCCACAATGGCCAAGTCCAGCACCCGCTGGTTGTCGATGTTCGCGTTAAATCCCAGGCAATCGGCGAGTTGCTGATTCGTAGGATTGCGCAGAACCGTGCGGCCGTTGCAAATCAGGACGGGGACCTCCTCCAACTTGACGTTGAAACGGTCCAGCAGTTGTTGCGAGGTACTGTCGGTGTCCAGATCGACGTTCGTGTAAGGGTATCCGTTGCGGCTCAGGAATTCGCGCAGGCGCAGCGTTCCCGCAGAATGGCGCGAGCCCATCAGGATCACATTGCCGAGGCCCCGAGTGATGAGAGCGAGGCGGCGTAAGATGAATGCCCGCATCAGCACCTCGCTCAGCTCGGCGTCTTTGGCAATTAGCGATCGCAGTCCCTCGGCACTGATCTCGAGAAACTCACCGGGCGCGGTCACGCGGCCCCGCACCAGGCATCGCTGGCCGGAAATCATGGTCATCTCACCGGTGAACTCTCCCGGACGACCGTGCTTGACGATCTCACGTTCGCCCGACAAACTCGGCTGCACAATCTCCATGCTGCCCGAGAGCAGCACGAAGAAGGGCACCTGCGTGTCGCCAGGCTCGAACAGAATCTCCCCCTGCTTGACTTCACGCACCGTGCCGTGAGGACGGATGCGGCTGATCTGAGCCTCGGTCAAAATCGGGAATGCCTGTGTACGAGCATCGAGCGCGCTGGGTAAAAGAGCCGAAGACATGCTCACCTCCTTGGCTTTTCAAACAAGACCCAAGACATCAGGCAGGCTGCGCAAAAGTGCCTGGGCTCTTGTCCGTAGCCCGAAATTGCGGTCCGCGCTCTTTGCCGGCCTGGGCCAACCCCCGCCGCACTCCCTCGGCATCGAAGTCCGTGGCGTAAACTGGTGTGTCGGGCTGTTGGCGCCAGGATTCGTCAAGGCCGCCGGCATCAACGGCGTCGAATCCGAGTTCGTCCACGAGCCGCATTACGATTTCCTTGGCCCGCGCGTCGTCGCCGGCAACTGGCAAGGCAATGCGGCCGTGGCTGCCAGCCGCCTGTCCCAACTCGAGCAAGTGCTTCGCATAGATGTTGTTGAACGCCTTGACCACCGGACGCCCAAGTTGATTCGCCACCCATCGGCTTTCGGTCATTCCCGCTTCGATGTCCGCAATCCGCCCATCGCGGTGCCGAGGGTAGTAATTCCCCGTATCGATGATCACTGTATCCTTGGGTACTCCAGCGAATAAGTCCTTAGGCAGTTCCGGTATCTTCCCCTCCGGAATCGTCACCACAACCACTTCGCCGGAGCGTGCCGCCTCGCGCACCTCGACGGCCTTCGCTCCGGTTTCCTTGGCGAGAGCCGCGAGCGACGCAGGCCCCCGCGAGTTGGCCACGTATACTTCGTGCCCGAGTTTGGTCAAACGGCGAGTGAGAGTTCCACCGATTTGGCCGGCACCGATGATGCCGATCTTCATGTCGTCCTCCCTGTTTTCGCTTGCCCTGAATCGTGGCCCATGCAGCCACAGTTTAATAAGATGTGGCAGCCCCTCTGTTCGTTGCGCCTTTCGGACACATGCTTGCGCTTGACGGTAGAGTCCTAATCTGGGTGGTAGCGCCGGCCTTCATGCCAGCACCTAGACAGAAGCATCATAAACATGCAATCATATGCTTAAAAGATGCTTAGCAAGGAGGCTGGGTGTGATTGATCTTCGCGAGGTGCGCTCCGTTACCGAGTTCCAACGCAATCTTAAGGACTTTGTGGGGCGGCTTAGAGACAAGAAGATTCCCATGGTCTTGACCGTCAATGGACGAGCCGAGGTTGTCGTGCAGGATGCCCACAGCTATCAGGAATTGCTCGACCGATTGGAACGGGCCGAAATCACAGCCGCGATCCGACAAGGGATGGAGCAGTTCGAGCGTGGAGAAGGCATCCCCCTTAAGCAGGCTGAACGGCGACTGAGGAAGCGACGTGGCTTTTCGCGTTGAGATTGCACCACGGGCTTTCCATGACCTTGACGAAATCGCTGGGTATATTGAACAACAAGCTAGCTTCGAGCAGGCTGAACAGTGGTTCAATGCCATTAGAACGCTCGGAGAATTTCCTCACCGCTGCCCCATCGCGGATGAATCCCGAGCGCTTGGGTACGAGGTACGAGTCCTGCTGCACGGAAAGCGTAATCGCCAGTTCAAGGTGTTCTATTCAGTTCAGCAGAAAACGCCTTCGACAGGCAGTGTCCGCGTATTTCATGTGCGGCATTGGGCAAGGACCAGACTGCATACCGACGCTTTGCGGGAACTGATCGCCAAACCCGCCGAATAGAGCAAAGTACCGACGGGCACTTCCGATTAGAGATTTGGTAAGATTACAACCTTTGATCCCCAGCAGGGGAATAGGGCGGAGGGAGCTGTGAAGAATTGCCGAAGGGTTGTCTACCTTCTCGTTTTGATGGGCGCACTGACGGTCGCCGCGCCGGCACAAACGTTCGACGTCAAGACTCACACCTTGAAAAATGGGATGAAGATCCTGGTGCAGGAGGACCACTCGATTCCAAATGTGGCTCTCTACGTTTTCTACCGTATTGGGTCGCGCAACGAACGACCGGGGACGACTGGCCTTTCGCACTTCTTCGAGCACATGATGTTCAACGGCGCGAAGAAATACGGGCCGGGCCAATTCGACCACGTGATGGAAGTGGCGGGCGGAGAGAACAACGCCTACACCACTCAAAACGATACGGTGTATCAGGACTGGTTTCCTCGCAGCGCGCTTCCCACGATCTTTGACCTCGAGAGCGATCGCATTCGCGATCTCAGCTTTGACCCCAAGATGATCGCGTCAGAGCGCGGCGTGGTGGCTTCGGAGCGTCGCACCAGCGTGGATAACAACAACTTCGGAATTCTCTGGGAGCAGCTCTGGGCCGCGGCATTTCTCGCTCATCCCTATCACTGGCCCGTTCTCGGCTGGATGGTTGATATCGAGAACTGGAAAATGGAGGACCTGAAGCGCCATTTCCAGATGGGATATTCGCCCAGCAACGCCACGATGGTGGTGGTGGGAGACGTAACCGCGGACGAGATCTTCAATCTTGGGGAGAAGTACATCGAGCCCATTCCTTCCCACGACCCGCCGCCTAAAGTTTCGACGCAGGAGCCGGAACAATTGGGAGAGCACCGAGTGGTAGTGAAGAAGTTCGCCCAGCTTCCCATGGTGATGATGGGCTATCACATTCCTCCAAGCACAAGTCCCGATTTCTACCCCCTTAACCTGCTTCAGGCCATTCTCTCAAACGGCGAGAGTTCCCGGCTCTACCAGCGCCTCGTGGACAAGGATCAATTGGCGATTTCGGTCGACTGCGGGTTCGAATTGTCGTTCGACCCTACGCTGTTCGTCTATACGATACAGCCCAAGGAGGGGGTCGATCCGCAAGCCGCCGAAAAGGCGATTTACGAGGAACTGGACAAACTGAAGACGACGCCTGTTTCTGATGAGGAACTTCAGAAGGCAAAGAACATTGTGCTGGCGGACTTTTACCGGCAGATGGAGAGCATCAACGGGCGCGCCAACACTCTCGGCTCCTACGAGGTTTTTCTTGGGGACTACCACAAGCTCTTCACCGCTGCCGCCGAGTACAACAAAGTCAGAAAGCAGGACATACAACGAGTGGCGAAAGCCTATTTTGGCGAGAATAACCGGACGGTGGCCACTCTGGTCCCGGAGAAGCAACAGGCCGCAGGGGAAGGACCGGCTAAACCGTAGGGCACTCTATGCCGGCCGGCGTTTATTCGGCGCTGTCATCCTGAGCGCCGCGAAGGATCTCGGTAGTTCCGTGCGAAACTCGTTGCCAATCATGAACTGCAGAGATCCTTCGCTGCCATGAAAATGACTCCCCTCCTCAGCGGGAGGAGGGGCAGTGGTGGTGGGCATAAGCGCTAACTTAACGTCGACACGACCTTCGGAGCCCGTCAGCCGACGGGCGGCAGATTGTGGCCCATGGCGAAAGCCATGGGATAAAGCATAAGCGTTGTGAGCAAGCCCCGTAGGGGCGACAGAAGTATTGGCCGGAGCGCAGGGAGTCTGTCGCCCGCTGACGCGGGCTTGATCGTTAACCAGTTCCGGCCATCCCACGGCTTTCTCCGTGGGCCACAATCTTTCGGCCCTCTGGGCCTGCGAGAGTGGCGGCGAGAAGCATTTCGCCGACGGCGACAGGCTTAAGTTAGCGCTTATGGGGGTGGTGGGTGGGACGGTCACCGAACGACAACCACCCCTGACCCCTCCTTACCAAGGAGGGGAATCATTTGCATGCCAAGTGGTGAACCGAAGGATCATGGAATCTGCGCTCAGGATGACACACTGTATGAAGACAGGAGAAGGAATAATGAAGCGATTGCTGCTTATTGCCATGGCAGTCATGGCCGCCGCGACAGCCACGGCTGAGTTGAAGGCGCAGGCGGTCGGCCTGAAATTGCCTCCCCATGAGCGCCGCAAGCTTCCGAGCGGCATGACTCTCCTGTTGATGGAGCGGCATGAGCTGCCGCTAGTGAGTTTCCACGTCATCATCGGCGCCGGACCGGTTGCCGATCCTGCGGGGCAGGCAGGCTTGGCCTCGCTGACCGCGGCGCTCTTGCGCAAAGGCACAACCACACGCAGCGCCGACCAGTTCTCATCGCAACTGGATTTCGTGGGCGGGCAATTCAATTCGAGCGTCTCCGCCGACTATGCCACTGTTTCGGTCGAGGTCATGAAGAAGGACGCCGCCACAGGTCTCGACCTGCTGAGCGATGCGCTCCTCCATGCCACATTTCCGCAAGAGGAAGTGGAGAAAATAATCCAGCAGCGCGTGGATAGCATCAAATCCGACAAAGACCAGGCCCTTGCCGTGCTGCCGCTTTATTTCAACGCCTTTCTTTATGGCTCGGACCCGTACGCTCGGCCTCGGGAAGGCGACGAGAAATCGCTGCCCGCCATCACGCGCGACGCTGTAGTGAAGTTCTACCGCGCGGAGTACACGCCGGCGAATACTATCCTGGCCGTCGTGGGAGATTTCAACCAAGCAGAGATGGAGAAGGCTGTTGCCCAGAGATTTGGGTCGTGGGCCGGCCAGCAGGCGCAGGCCATTGAGTTTTCCGATCATGCGGAGGTAGCGGGGAAAAGACTGCTCTTGGTGGATAAGCCGGACGCCACGCAGACCTATTACATCATCGGCAACGTCGGGGTGACTCGAACCAATCCTGACCGCGTCGGCATCCGCGTGGTCAATACCGTGTTCGGCGGCCGCTTCGCCTCAATGCTCAACACCGAACTCCGCATTAAGAGCGGCCTGACCTACGGCGCCCGCTCGTATTTTGACGAACGCAAGGCGCGCGGACCCTTTGTGATCTCCTCATACACACGCACCGAAACCACCGAGAAAGCCATGGACTTGACACTCGAGGTGCTCCAGCGCTTGCATGAGAAGGGCTTTACGCAAGACGAATTGGAACTGGCGAAGAATTACATCAAAGGCCAATTCCCGCCGACCGTCGAAACTTCCGAGCAGCTCGCTTCGCAACTCGCGCAACTCGAGTTTTACGGGCTCGACGAGCGCGAGATCGACGACCTCTACCCGAAGATCGATGCCATGACCCTGGCCGACGCCCAACGCGTGATTCGGCAATACTACCCTCTCGACAACTTGGTCTTCGTCGTCATCGGGAAAGCGTCTGAAATCGGCACGGTAGTTCGCAAATACGCGCCGCAAGCGAAGACCCTTTCGATCAGCGAGCCAGGGTTCGGGATTTTTTGATTTTAGATTTTGGATTTTAGATTAAGGCTGCCCCTTGCCAAGCAGATCAGCCCTACAGGACTGTCGTCCGCCGAGGACATCGCCGATACGCTGTTGCGTCTTGCCACGGAGGAATCATTGAAGGCGCAAGTCGTGATTCGATAGGTGGCAAGTTCGGCGCGGCTGATTCATTGGGGCGGCTCGGGCCACCAAGCTGTTGACAAATCCACCCGCTCATCGCTAACGACCCCGGCGGGTCGACCGGAGGGGTACTCGCGTCTTTCCCCTAACGCCGCGAACGCCTCGCTTAGTCAGGTCAGGCTGATCCCTCGAAATCTTCAGGCCTTTCCGCGAAGGCCGTTTTGCAGGGATGCCCCTCAGCATGCCGTCGACACTGATGTCCTCGTCGACATCGGGCCAATGAACTCCCTGGCCGTCCCCGATAATCTCCCAGTGCGCGCGCTGCTCTACTGTGGCGTCCTTCAGTCGCCAAGACCATTCCAAAGGCACACTGACCACCCGCCCGTCGGCAAGGTGTGCAACGATAGCGTCATCCGTCACGTTGACCGTCACAATCCGCGGCTCAGTCAGGATTGCAGTGCTCATCGCATGCCTTCTTAATTCTGCTCAGGTTCGACTCGATCAACTGTCGAATCCCATTCACTTCAAAAGAAGTATACATGGCGTGCCAGAATCTCTGCCAGCGATTGCGGACGTGTCATACGGGCGATCGTCCACTACCGGCCATAAACCAAAACACGGAACGTGCCTGGAACGGCCGCACGGCGCGGTCCGCGCTGGCCCGGCGCGGACGCCGCGGGCTGGCTAAAATCCGCGGTATCCAGAAATACGTTGTGGGTTTTGGTGTCGAGCCCCATCGTTTTAGCCCCGTACTCCGTTTTGACGCTCTCGACCTCGCTGAATGTGTCAGGCGAATCCTCGTGGAAGACATGCAGCATGCCCTCGCGGGTTGAGGCGAAGATCAGGCCGGTTCCAGGGTCATAGGCGGCAGCATCCACTCCGCCCGAAATCGGAAACGACTTCAAGACCTTCCCGTTGTCGGCATCCATCACGACCAGCATTTGCGGTTCTCGGCCGGCGCTGAACAGCCGCCGATGTTCGGTGTCGATGGCAAGTGCCGTAGGGCCGCCCGCGGGCGCTACCGGCCAGCGAGTCTTGACTGTGAGTGCGTGGGAATCGAAAACCACGATTTCGTTCTTGCTTTCCAGGTTGATGTAGACAGTCCCCTTGCCATCCGCGACAGCAAATTCAGGCGAACCGCCAAGTTGGACGGTCCCTACAACGCTTCCGCTCTTCGCGTCGATCGCTGTCAGGCTGTTGGGGTCGCCTTCCATCACGAAAACGCGCTTGGAGGCCGGATCGTAAACCACGCAATCAGCGTCGTCGGCCGCTTTCGCTTCGCCGATCACTTTCAGGGTCTTCAAATCAAAGATGATCACTTTCCCTTGCGCACCGTCGCTGATGAAACCACGGCCGAATTCGCGGGCCAGCGCTACTCCATGATCTTGCTTCAATCCCGTGATGTTGCCGATGAGAGCTCCGGAATCGGCGTCGATCACCTTGACTTCCGTGCCATGCGACAGGTAAACCCGTCGCGCGGCAGTGTCAACCGTAATGTAGTCAAAATATTCCCGGGTGCTACCTTGAGCTGCCCCGAAGGAGTATTTCTTGAGCAAGTGATAGCCACCGGTCGCCGCAACCGCAACGGCGCCGAAAAGCAGAACTGCTGCTACTGACGTGTGACGGCCGAAAGCCGTGCGTGCATTCATGGGCATCTCTCCTTTTTGTTGAGTGCCTTGCTTCCACTCATCAGGACATTCCGCCAGGGTCTTCAATTATAATCGTAGTCGACGTCCAAGGTCCGCTACTGAAGGACGTCGCTTCAATAGTTATGGGGTGACAGAGCATGGATGGCAAGAGGCATTTGCAGAGGGTCCGTAGAGTCTGTCTGGCTTTGCCGGGCGTGACCGAGAAGCTGTCGCACGGTGAACCGACGTTCTTCGTGAAGAAACGCGTCTTTGCGATGTTCTCGAGCAATCACCATCACGACGGCCACATCGCGATTATCATACCCGCGCAGCCAGGCGAACAAGAGGCTCTAATTGCAAGCAGTCCGGCGATCTACTACAGACCACCTTATGTTGGTATCAAGGGCTGGGTAGGAATCGAGCTCAGCCAAGTTGGCGACGATGAACTCGGCGCTCACCTGACGGAGGCATGGCAACTCATCAGCAAACCGCGGAAGTGATCGGGCGAATTCAGGCGGCAGCCGCGACGGCGGGCTTACCACGGCGGTTTAGGACGGCAGCGATGGCGCCAAAAATGGAGCCCACCACTACCGTAAAACCAATCCATAGGGTCATCTGCGGCACCAGCGCAAAGTACAGGAACTTGACGGCAAATGCCATAGAATGGAAATTGGGCGGAACGACATCATAATGCGTTCCCCATCCCTGCCCGCCGTTGGCGCTCATGGCAATGAACATGACGATCAACACCGGGATGCGTGCCGCGAATGCGTAAGCGAACAAAACGTTCCCTAACGTGCGCCAGCCGAGGCGCGCGATGAACCCTGCAACCAAGATCACAAGAAAGCCGACCCCCGCCAAGTTAAAACTCTGCTTGGTGGCGGCAATTCCCGCGATCGCGCCGCCCGCAACCACTACCACGAAACCGGCGAGCGCCAAGCCAATCGCCTTCCCAACGCTCGAAGGGCCGTCGCCGGCTCCCGCCAGCTTCCAGGCGAAGTAGGGGCCAAAAATTATCGGCAGCCAGGAGATGCCGACGATGGCGCCCCCGCCGCCCGCCGCCGCGCTAAACCAGGGCTTCGGCCAGTGTTCGAGCTCACCGACCACACGAAGGATGGTAATGCCCAGGGTGATCAAAGCGGGAATCGTAATCAAACTCGTGATCGACGTTGACCTTGCGTCTTCCATGCAAACCTCCTTGTGCGCTCGAAGGCGGCGCGTAGCGCCGGCTCTTCATGTCCGCGTTTCGTTCGTGAATGGTCGATAGAAACCGCAAACCTTGAAGAGCCGGTCTGCGTTACCGATGCTTTCAGGCTACTGCCGGCGCCGCCTGCTTTCCTCTACGCGCAATGGCGATGACGATGGTCCCCACGATCGCGCCCGCTACGACCGTCCAGCTGATCCAGAACCCAAGCTGGGGCAAGATGCCAGTGTAAAGAAATCTCGTTCCAAAGGACGGAAATTGAAAATTTGGGGGGGCTGCGTCGTAGTGCGTCCCCCAACCCTGACCTCCATTTCCGCGCATGGCGAAAAACATGACAATCAACACCGGAATCCGTGCCGCGAAAGCGTAAGCCAGCAGCGTGTTGCCGAGCGAGCGCCAGCCGATTCCGGGAACGAACGCCCCGATCAGCATGACGACGTATCCGATCACGGTCCAGCTCGGGTGCTTCATGGCCATGACCACTCCGACCAGGAAGCCGCCGACGACCATCACCGCCAAACCGGCGAATGCCAGCCCGATTGCCTTGCCGGCGCTTGAGGGTGCGTCGCCAGCTCCTGCCAGCTTCAGGGCAAAATACGGACCGAATATGAGCGGCAACCACGAGATGCCAATGACGGCGCCCCCGCCGCCCGCCGCTGCGTTGAACCATGGTTTGGGCCAGTGTTGGAGTTCGCCAACCAGGCGCAGGATGGTAATACCCAGGGTAATCAAAGCCGGAATAGTGATCAGACTGGTGATCGACAACGACTTTGTCTCTTCCATTCGATCCTCCTTTGGCTTTCTGATGTGAGTTGTTCGTCCAATCCTATCGTAACTGCGCCCCCTTTGCACGGTTTTTCACAGTTTTTGGGTTTTGGATCCAGCCTGTTGTTCTATTTGTATCCATAACCTTATCAGTTAATGTACTTTGTCCAGTCGGTTCGTCGTCTTGGCAACGACTCCCCTCCTCAGCGCGAGGAGGGACAGGGGTGATGGATGCCACCCTCGCGCAGGGAACCAACCACCCCCTACGCTCCTTAGCGAAGCGGGGAGTCATTCTCACGGAGTCACTGGCTGGTTCATCCGCCGAATCGACCGCCGTTTAAGTGAGCACTTGCCCTCATCTCGTTATTTTAGAAGGTCTGAGTTTATGCATAAAGCCGAATCCTCGGCATAAGCAAATAATGTGCTAGACTTACAGCGGGTTCCCAATGGCGAGCAACGCGGGTTTCCCGGCGTTCTCCAGGCATCTCAGACGGAGACCACGGAACTGTTACCCTAACTCGAGGAGGAACGCGGAGAGATGGCTACGTATCTGGTCACTGGGGGAGCGGGCTTCATCGGCTCGCATATGGTGGAGGAACTCGTGCGGCGCGGGGAAGACGTACGCGTGGTTGACAACCTTGCGACCGGCAAAATGGCAAACCTCCTGGCAGTATCCGGCCGGATTGACCTTCAGAATGCCGACATCTGTGACCTCGAAGGCATCAGGCGGCACTTCGCGGACACGCCCTACGTGATTCATCTCGCGGCGCTCCCATCCGTGGTGCGCTCGGTGGAAGATCCCCTGGGAGCCAACGAAGTCAATGTCACCGGAACGTTGAATGTGTTGCTCGCGGCGCGGGACGCGGGGGTTAAACGCCTGGTCTTCGCCGCTTCGGCAGCAGCTTATGGCGACAATCCCACGATGCCGCGCGTCGAGACCTTGACCCCCGACCCGCTTTCTCCCTATGCGCTGGCAAAAGTCTGTGGAGAGTATTACTGCCGCGTCTTCACAAAGATCTTTGGCCTTGAAACAGTGGCACTCCGGTTCTTCAACATTTTCGGCCCGCGCCAGAATCCCTTCTCACCCTACACCGGCGTACTTTCCAAATTTGTGGCCGCCTATGAACAGGGAAAGACTCCCGTCATCTTCGGTGACGGCGAGCAGTCGCGGGATTTCACCTACGTGGCTAATGTCGTCGACGCAACCCTCAGGGCTTGCACGGCTCCGGGGGCAGCGGGCAAGGTCATCAATGTCGGCGTGGGCCGCAGCTACACGCTCAACCAGACGATCACCGTTCTCAACGGTGTCTTTGGCAGGCAGGTGAAACCGCGCTACGATCCCCCGCGCAAAGGCGATGCCCTTCATTCTCTGGCGGACGTCTCGCTGGCGCGCCAGGCGCTCGGATACGAGCCGCTGGTGAGCTTCGAGGAAGGCCTGCGCCGGACAGTCGAGTGGTTCAGGGCCGAGGCCGTGAACGCTCAATAGCAGATGGTGAATATGGAAGTCATCCGAAAAGGTGTTTCCGCGAAGGACGCAAAGCTGGCGCTTTTCGATTTTGACGGGACGCTCTCACTTGTTCGTGCCGGTTGGGTGGATGTCATGGTCCCCATGATGGTCGAAATCCTCGTGGAGCTGAAGACCGGAGAGAAGGAAGAGGACTTACGGGCACTGGTCGATGACTCCGTGGCGCGACTGACTGGCGAACAGACCATCTACCAGATGATCGAATTGGCCCGCCAGGTGAAAGAACGAGGCGGTAAACCCCTGTCAGCGCTCGAATACAAGCGTCTGTATCACAATCGCTTGATGGATAAGATCGCCAATCGGAGAGAGGCGTTGCGCCAGGGCAAAGCTGCCCCAGACCAATACCTCGTTCCCGGCGCCCGCGTGGCTCTCGAGAATCTGCGAGCGCGTGGTTTGAACCTATATTGCGCTAGCGGAACCGACGAGTCCTACACGATCGAGGAAGCCCGCCTGCTGGGAATTGACCACTATTTTGATGGCCGCATCTTTGGCGCCCGCGATGACTACAAGAGCTTTTCCAAAGAAATTCTGATCCGCGAGATGCTATCTTCCCTGGAAGCCAACGGAAAAACGCTGATTGGGTTCGGCGACGGGTATGTGGAGATCAAGAACGTCAAAGAAGCAGGCGGAGTGGCCGTGGGCGTGGCAACGGATGAGCCCGACTGTAAGGTCGTAAACCCCTGGAAGCGAGAGCGGCTGGTGAAAGTCGGCGCGGATTTCGTTATTCCAAATTTCCTCTGCTGGGGTGAGCTTTCCAGCGCGCTGTTCTCAGAGCATTAGCCGCCGGTTGGAATGTGTGAGAGTATTGGTGACCTGTAATCCTTGAAAGTCTGTCATCCTGAGCGCAGCGAAGGATCTCCGCAGTTGTTCGTGATCCGCTGAACTGGAACACTAACTAAAATGATCCTTCGCTACCGTGAAGATGACTCCCCTCCTCAGCGGGAGGAGGGGCAGGGGTGGTGGGTGTTCTCGTCCGCGAACGCCAACCGCCCCTGGCCCCTCCTTACCAAGGAGGGGAATCGTTCTCATCCACAGTGGTGGGCCAAAGGTTGGTAACGGGTCAGAGCAGCTCATGAACTCCAAATACAAGACCTTCGATCGTTCGCGACTCTTAATCAAGCCGCTGGGCGAGCGAGTCCATGATATGACCCTCGATTATCTTCTGCCGCTCGAGGGCCCGCCGCCAGCCTTTTCCCACCCGCAACTCGTCGAGGTGGCGCAAAGAGTCGTCGCGGCGAAGGTAAAGGGGACGGCGCGCATCCTGATGATGGGGGCGCATGTCATCAAATCCGGCGCGAGCCGTTACGTCATCGACTTGTTGGAGCGAGGTTATTTAACTCACATCGCGATGAACGGCGCAGGCGCCATCCACGATTATGAATTGGCCCGTGCCGGCGCGACCACCGAGAGCGTGGCACGCTATATACGCAGCGGCGAGTTCGGGCTGTGGCGCGAAACGGGAGAATTGAACGAAGTGATCCGGGAAGCCGCGGCGCTCTCACTGGGCCTCGGCGAAAACGTTGGTCGGCGGATTGAGTGCAGCGATTTTCCCCACAAGAACGTAAGTATCTTCGCCGCAGCTTATCGGCTTTCGATTCCGGCCACGGTCCACGTGGGCGTCGGGTATGACATCATCCATGAGCATCCGAACTGCGATGGCGGCGCGCTGGGCACAGCCAGCTACCGCGACTTCCTGATTTTCACCAATTCCGTCGAAAACCTGGAACACGGGGTCATGCTGGATTTTGGCTCTGCCATCATGGCGCCCGAGGTCTATTTGAAAGCCCTTGCCATGGCTCGCAACGTGGCTCATCAGCAAGGACGGACGATCAGGAATTTCACGACGGCGGTTTTCGACTTGGTTCCCATCCAGGGTGACATTCACCACGAACTCCCGAAAACCGATCCGGGATACTATTTCCGGCCTCACAAGACAATTCTGGTTCGTACGGTGGCCGACGGCGGCGAGAGCTATTACTTTTGCGGCGATCACCGCGCGACCGTGCCGGCCCTGCGGCGCGCCCTTCTGGAGCTGACATGACGACAGCGGAAATTCTCGATCGCTTCAAGAAACTCAAGGCCCTAGTGGTGGGCGACATCTGCCTGGACCGCTGGTGCACTTACGATCCCGCCACTTCCGAGCCATCGCGTGAAACCGGCATCCCCCGGCTGGGTATCGTCTCGACCGAGGTTACGCCCGGCGGCGGCGGAACGGCGGCCAACAATCTGGCTGCCCTCGGCGCGGCAACCGTCGCTGTCGTGGGAATACGCGGCGACGATGGCTTCGGATTCGAGTTGGTGCGCGCCTTGAACCAGCGCGGCATCACTGCGAATTTGATGGTGGAATTGCCCGGCTGGCAGACCTTCACCTATACCAAACTCATCAACGGCCTAACAGGTGTTGAGGACCAGCCTCGAGTTGATTTCATCTCCACCAAGCCAGTGCCTCCCGAGGCGGAGACGCGAGTCATCGAAAATCTGATTCCAGTGGTTGAGGCCTTCGACGTGCTCCTGGTGGCCGACCAGGCCGAAACCGCTGCCGGCGGCGTGGTGACTCCGGCGGTGCGAGACGCAATCAGCAAGCTTGCGGCCCAGTATCCCAACAAAGTATTTCTCGTAGATTCCCGAAAACGCGTGCATCTGTTCCGGGCAGTGACGGTCAAACCCAATCGCGACGAGGCGGAGGCAGCCTGCCAGGAACTCTTCGGGCAAGTGGATTTCAAGCGGCTGCGTGAACACCTTCACGCCAGGGCCTTGATGGTGACCCATGGGCCCCAAGGAACGCTCGTCATCGAAGAAAGTAAAGAGACGTGGGCAAAAGCACGGGCCGTTGAGCGACCGGTCGACATCTGCGGCGCCGGCGACGCCTTTGCCGCCGGCGCGGCGCTCACTATGGCGGTAACGGGTGATCCCGTCGCGGCTGCCTCTTTCGGCAATCTGGTCGCGTCGATCACCGTCATGAAGAAGGGTACAGGCACGGCCTCGCCGGAGGAGGTCCTCGAAGAAGCAGCGCGGGGCCAGTGACCTGTCATGCCTAGACTTCCAGATGTCACCCATTGGATGCCAATACCTTGTCATTCCGAGCGTAGCGAGGAATCTCGCTCTGCTTCGCCCGCTGCAAAAAAAGGTCGGGGCAAGATTCCTCGCTGAGCTCGGAATGACACTGCTAAACCCGAATTCCGAAGTTGAAGTTGACGCTCCCATGCCAACTCTTTGAATCTGAATTGCCTGCCTTGATAACCTCGAGAACGGAACGGGTTTTTGGACTCCTCGGAAGTAACCCCTCACCTGTCTCGCACCGGCTGATGACTACGCCGGCTGCGGGACACCCTCTCCCCAAGGGAGAGGGCGGTCAACGATCATGGATTTCAGCCCTCTCCCTTGGGGAGAGGGTGGCGAGAGTAGCGAGCCAGGTGAGGGGTTTCTTCCACAGAGCTTCGGAATTCGGACTCAATGATCAGCATCCTGACACCCGACACCTGGAACCTGACACCTGTTCTTCACACTGCGCGCAACTCGTCCTCGCTAAGTCCGAAATAGTGTCCCACTTCGTGCAGCAGCGTGGCGCGGATTTGCCGGCGCACTTCCGCCTCGCTTCTGCATACCGCCTCGATGTTTCGCTGGTATAGAAAAATCCGATCCGGCGGACTCGAAAAAAAGATGCTCTTCTCCGTGCGCGGGATGCCGTGAAACAGCCCCAGCAGTAACCCTCCGCGCCTCGGCTCCTCCGGCGGCAAGTCTTCCACCATGATAGCTACATTCGTGAGCTTCTCGCGAAACGCTTCGGGAAGGTCATCGAGGGCTTGTTCAACCAGCTCTTCGAACCTGGTTCGATCCATGTCATCTCAGATTGTAGCCTCTTCGGCTCCATGGATTGTAGAGGTTTTCGAGACGATCCGAAAAGGCGCGCCCAATAGCGACTTTCTGCGGGCCCATCAGAGACATCTCCTCGGAGGCCCCCAGGAAATTCCACGAGATGAAACTTCAATTGCCTCGACTCGCCGGTCGAGTTGATGCTTTAAATTCGCGATGCCTTGCCGTCCTCACTGAGCGTGGCGCTCAAGTCAGGCGCCGTTCGAAGATTGCTGAGATCTTCTGGTAGTACCGGCCTTCAGGTCGGCACCAGGCGTGCTGAGCTAAAGGTCAGCGCTACAAGAAACACTCCGTTTTGCGGTTACTCCCGAGCAGCGGAAGAGGAGCGTCAGCGCGGAACTCGCGAGGAGCGCCGCGCCGAGTATACAAAAGGCGTAAACGAAACTCCCCGTTCGCTGCTCAGAATATCCCACCGCCAAGGGGCCGAAATATCCCCCCAATCCTCCAATCGCGTTGATCAACCCCATGGCAGATCCTGC
>JBEKLY010000072.1:0-27375 GCA_050010015.1 Terriglobia bacterium | reverse complement strand
AGCTGGAGGATGCCGACAGCTTCACCGTCACCGTATCCGCGCCCCCCTTGATGTTCTTGGCATAGTAGACGCTGCCGAGGGCCTGCCCTGGCGTGCTCAGCGCGCTTCCCAGGGAGGTGAATACGTTTCCTTGAGAGTCAGTGACCGTGGAGGGCGCGACGCTCTTATCGTAGTCGAAGGCCACCAGGAGCAGGTCGCCCGCCTGGGTGTTGGCAGAGAAGGAGAGGGACAAAGAGCTGGGATTTGAATGAGAGGCGCTGGCGACTTGCTGCACGAACGAGGGGCTGGACGCGCCGGTCGCAGACGTCAAGGTAGTACATGCTGTGACAATAACAGCTATGATAGCAACAAGTCCAGAAAGGTTGAATCGGGCACAGCGCCCGAGACAGAAACCCTTTTTGGGGTTCCGAATTTGGCTTAGAAAAGGCATACTTCCCCCTGTGGGCCAGCGACCAGGCGGATCCGCCAGGAAATTTATGCGACAGTCTTCGGCTTGATGCTTGCGGCTATAAACGCATTTTCAGGGGACCACAAAGCTTCCATACGTTCGGTTGAGACAAAAGCAGACTTGCCTTTGATAGCGCGAGCAGATTGTGTGATTCGATCTCACATGATGGCCGCCCTAGAGGTCCTGGAGTGAAGGATCCAAAGACAAGTATATTAAGTTCCAGTAACCTCCTGGTTTAATTTACATCTACACTTTATTGCGCCGGACCACACAACAAAATCCTGCGCTACCCGCTAGTCGCTGTTTTAGGTATTTACTCACTGACCGACAAGTCGGATCGCGGTCAATTTGATGACTGCTTCCAACCGGGACCAGTGAGTGTTGA
This sequence comes from Terriglobia bacterium, assembly GCA_050010015.1. GTDB lineage: Bacteria > Acidobacteriota > Terriglobia > UBA7540 > UBA7540 > CAVROP01. The sequence goes on along the minus strand of JBEKLY010000072.1, from coordinate 26,542 downwards.
CTTGAGCATGTGACTTGCCAACTGACGATTCAAGACCGGCGTTTGCGTTCTTGAAGATGGAGCGCGACGGCCCTTCAAGGCGGGGATGTAAAATGTAAGTGTTACACAGGCAACGTAGAATTTACTTCCTGCTGACAGTGGAGATGAATTACATGCCCCGGCAAAGCCGGAAGCGCTCTGGCTAAGCTTACGGACTGAGACAAATAGGAACTAGAGCGCCATCTGAAAGTCGCGGAGGAAACCAGACTGCCGCGCGCTACCTCAACGGCCCGTTTGCGGTACGCGGCGCACGGATTGCGGCCAGGTGCATCGTAGGGAACGACATTTGCTCAGAGTCAAGCGTCCAGGTGCGGCCCAGCAAAACAGGCCCATGAAATTCGGGGCGATCCCTTTGTCTTTTGTGCATCGATTGCTTGACAAACTCGAGATTGTGGGTAGCCTATAAACTTGGTGTCTGTCGACACATTGTCGTCGACTGGTGCCGCGTTGCCACGGGGCACGAGGCGCAGTGGAAGGGTCCCGGCAGGGTTGGTATAGAGGACTGTAATAACAAGAAATATAGTACTAGCTAATCCAGTATATTATTTAAAGAACAGGGAGGCCGTGGAAAACGAAGCCAAGACGAACTTAGACGGAGTGCAGAATGCGCGCACTATACCGGCTTTCCCTGTTACCGAACTGGGTGCGAAACGCCATTGGGACGCAGTCTGCACGGCTGCCCGGCGGACAAGAGGCTGCCCACTGAGACGAAGCGGTCGATCCATCTGCCGCAGACGTGTCTGAGTCTCGCCTGCATAGCGGCGGTTTTTTTTGGCAGGATTGGGGCGAGAATAGTGGCGTATGAAGGCTAAGTAGTATTGCAGCCGCGGACAGTGCATTCCTGTCCGCGGTCTCTTCGTATTGGGTACGAGAAAAGCGAAAATGCGCTGACTGTGGCGGCCACTAGCTGTTGAATCATCTGGCGACTGACCCGGGATTTCCTCGATAGGAGGAGGCGTTATGAAGCGAGCGGGGATAATCGTCGGTTTATCCGCAGCCATCTTTTTGTTCGGTGCCGCAGTGCACGCTTTGAAGGCGGTTGGGCAAGCGGGGCAAGTTGAGGGCGCACCGGTTCCGGACAAGATCACTCCATTTGTTCTGGAGACAGAAGTTTACGGCTTTGAAAATGACCCGCACGGCGGTCTGGGGATCAAAACCACCTTCGCGCGCCGTTCGGATGGTGCAACCGTGCGCGTGGAAAACGTAGGCCCGCTCAAGCTGGGAATAACCGGGCGGATGATCAGATTTATGGACGGCAGGTTCATGACTGTGGTGGATGCCTTCAAGATGAAGACCACTTGGAGTCCCGTGCGCGCCGACCAACTTGAGCGTTTCAATGCTCAACGATTGAGAGGTTCTCCAGATTGCCTCCGGACCCCAGGGGAGGTTCGGATCGGCGCTGACACTCTCGCCGGCCAGTTTGTGGTGGTAGTGAGAAATGATCAGCTCGGTGGCTCGTACGTGAGGAGAGTAACGGATTGGCGTGCGCCCGAGTTGGGGTGCCAAACCCTGAAATATCGAGCCGAAGACCAAAAACCCGATGGTACGTGGAGGCTGATGACGGAGGGACGTCTGGTGAGCCTGAAGCTGGAAGAGCCCGATCCGAAGCTCTTTGACCAGGGTGCGGATTATGCCGAAGCCAAGCCCTCGGAAGTGCATAGGAAGATCCTGGAAATGCAAGGCACTCCCGTGGATGAAGCAACTTGGCGCGAGCAAGCCGAGCAGATGGACAGAGCATATCCCAAGAAGTGAGCGGGCTCTCTATATGAGCCTCATTCATACCTGTGAACTGAACGATGCCAATCCCTTCGACTACCTCACCGAACTACAGAAACACGCCGCGGAACTGGTTAAGAACCCGGCGACCTGGATGCCGTGGAACTACCGGGAGACCCTGCAGCAGACTGGTGCAAGTCAGCCTTCCGCTCAAATCCCTTTGAAGTAGAATAGGTTCTGTCTGGCCGAAAACAATCCTCTGCGGCCATGCTTGGGTGACATCTCGAAATGGCGGCCAAACCGCATTTCCAGAGAGTAGAATCGGGAGACGTTTTTGGCCAGCGACGGGACCGGCGAAAATGTTCCGCAACGCCCTGTAATGCCCAGGTGTGCAGACACCAAATGGTCAATATACTTGTGTGACACTCGAGAAATGCTGAAGAAGTGGCTTAGGCTCGATCCCGATTTCCGCAAGCTATGGATCGGTCAGGCGATCTCTCAAATCGGATCCAACATCACTGGCGTCGCCCTGCCCCTCACCGCCGTCCTTTTCCTCAAAGCGTCGCCTCTTCAGATGGGATTCCTGTCCGGAGCGGGCGCGGCGGCCGTACTTATTTTTGGCCTCTTCGCCGGAGCCTGGGTGGATCGTCTGCGTCGACGGCCAATCCTGATTGGCGCCGATCTGGGGCGCGCCGTGGTGCTGGGCATCATCCCGCTGGCAGCGATGCTGCACCGGCTGACCATTGGAGACCTCTACCTGGTTGCGGTGGCCAGCAGCACCCTGACCGTCCTGTTCGACGTGAGCTACCAGGCGTATCTGCCCTCGCTTATCGCGCACGAGAACATCCTTGCCGGAAACAGCCGGCTGGCTTTGACCGAGTCGATTGCGCAGATCGCCGGTCCCGGTATCGCCGGCATCCTGGTGCAGCTGATCACGGCGCCCATGGCCATGCTGTTCGACGCTGCGACGTTCGTCTGTTCCGCCATCTCAGTGTGGCTCATCCGCAAACCGGAACCGGTGCCCACACGCACCCTGGAACCCCATATCGGCCGGGAGATCTCCGAGGGTCTGGGCGCGTCGTGGCGCGATCCATTGCTCCGCGCACTGGCCGGTCGCAGAGCCACCAGTGCGTTCTTCTTAGGCTTCGGGAGTAGTCTGTACTTTCTATTTGCGATGCGTGAGCTGGGGTTGACCGCCGCTCTTTTAGGCATCATCATCGCGATCGGGGGGACCTCTGGCTTATTTGGCGCCTTCCTGGCAGAGTGGCTGGTGCGCCGCTTTGGTTTCGGCCGGACTTTCATTGGCTCCGCAGTGGCGATTGGGATGGCGATGTTATTGATACCGCTGGCGCACGGATCGGTGGCGGCCCGCTCCGCTTTTCTGATTGCTGCGCAATTGGGTGACTTGGCGTGGCCAGTCTATACCATCAGCGAACGGAGTTTACGGCAGGCGATCACACCGAATCGTCTTCTGGGGCGTGTCAATTCCTGCATGCACCTGCTCTTCCAGGGCGTTCTTCCGCTGGGCGCGCTCGCGGGCGGCGCCATCGCACAGGCCATGGGAGTACGGCAAGCGCTGCTAATCGGCGCAATCGGAGTTCTACTTTCGACGATGTGGCTGGTTTTCTCCCCGGTACGCCGACTGCGCGAGCTCCCGCACGCCGTGCAGGAAATAAGGGCATGAGCGCCATTCCCGAGAGAAATTAAACTCAGCCGCTATCCCACGCAGGCTCACCGAAAGGACACGACGGTTACGATCAGTGCGAAATGAAGGGAGGAGGTGTGGGAAAAGTGGGAGAGCGAACGTCGGGAAGGGAAGTCGGCCTACGGCGGGAGTACGATTGGCGAGGCGGGGGTGCGGCTTGGGGTGGGGCAGCGAGCGGGGTGTTACTCAGCCGGCGGTACGCCAAAACGTGCGGGCCACGCGCACTGAGTGAGTCAAGAGAAGACGTACGGGGCGCATGAAGTGGTACAGGAATTCGAGTTTCCGGGGCAGGCGAACCAGGCCGCGATCCTTGGGGCCTATCTCCGCGATGATCTGCCGGAACAGGCTTTCGGGGTACCGGAAAATGCGGGTGGCGCGGTATTTTATTCTTGTCACGGAGCGCCCCTCGAGAGCCAGGAGCGTTGTGTGTTCGTCGCCGCTCGAGAAGCCGCGGGAGAGCAATTCTTCCCGGATGACTGAGGCAAGGGCTCGGGTCCGATCCGTCGCTGGCAGGATTCGCGCGGCTTCGGCGGGCACGGGCACTTCCAGCAAGTCGTGCGCGAGGCTGACGGCCACACTTGCGGCGGCGCCATTTCCAGGACGGATCCTGGTCATTTCTTCAACGCGAGACCAGTCCAGGGCATCGGCCTTGCGTAGAATTTCCGCCACGTCGACCAGCCACTTGAGGCACCACCACCGATGCCTGGTCCCGTGTGCACAGAGCGCCAGAAACAGATCTTCGCGACCCAGTGTATGGAGACTTCCCTGCGGAAGGTCCTGCCTTACGGCCCGCTCCCAGAGCTTCGCGACGTCGGGAGTGAAGGGGCGCCAAAAGCGATCAGCGAACTGCCAGTGGAGATCGACGTAGAAGGCGCCGTCAGGAGAGAGGTACTGAATCTCCTTGCCCCGTTCGAGGTGTCGAGAGTTCTCCGGGCGGCAGAGATAGGGACTGAGTTGAGGCCGCGCCGGCGTGGGTGTTGGTTCATAGCCACAACTCTTCATCAACTGCGCAGCCTTCACCACCTGCTCAGCGCGGATCACCAAATCGAGGTCCAGACACTGGCGAAGGGAGAGGCCGCCATAAAGCGTCATGGCCAGCGAAGGTCCCTTGAAGGTCAGAACAGAAACACCTTCGCGCTCGAGCATCGATGTCAAGCTGACGAGCCTCGACGCCAGACGATAGCTGTAGGCGCAGGACTCCTGAAAGCGCACGCGAAGATATTCCAGCAGCTCAGACGGAACGGCGGACGCGGTGAGTTGCCGCAGGCGGCAATAGACCAGCGGAACTAACTGATGGTTATCGCAGATCTCTCGGAAGGTTCTCCAGTCCACAGCAGCAGCAGGAGGCCAACCCCGATCATCTCCTTCGCGCTGCACAAGCAATCGAAGGAGATGCCGGGTTGCATCACTCCTGCCGCTCTGCAGATCGGACATCATTAATCCTTGTTGATTTCGAAGTCGGCGTTTCCCATTCAGGGTTTAGGCGGCTTCGGCGGCGGAGGCGGCGCCGTGAACGTAGGCGGCTTCGGCGTCGGCGGCGGAGGCGGCGGCGGAGGAGGCGGCGGCGTCGGCGCGGGCGGATCCGGAGGATCGTGAGGAGTCGGCAGCGGTGACGTATTTCCCCCCTTCGGCGGGTCCCCAGCCCCCGGCGCTCCTGGCGAGGCGTGCGCCTTCGGAGCCGCGGCGACGATCGTGGCCACCAAAGCCGAGCCTGCCATGACCATCTTGCCCACCGCTTCGCGGCGGGAGGGAAGCCCTGCCTCTCGAACCACGCCGGCTTCCATCAGGCCTGCGTCTTCCAGTTCCTCGAGGGCCTGAAGCACCAGGTTGCGGTCCGTCGGCACTCCGGATTTCGCTTCGACAACGCGCGTCAGTTCGTCGACCGTCTTGCTGCCATCAGAATTCTCCCAAACTGCGGCGGCTGTCTTGTTCAAGTTATGTACCTTGTCACGAGTCTTGTCGTAGAGAACCACCTCTTCAGGCAAATTCTCTGCAAATATCCCACTCTTCCTTGCCAATGGCTTCATAATCCCCTCCACTCGGTTAATATGACATGCAATCACAACGAAGCTAAAACTTGATCGGCAAAATCTGCCGCCTCCCCCCGCGTCCCTTCAAAGCCCTGGGCGTTCTTGACTGCCCTGGCCAAGAACTTCACCGACTGCTCGGGGCGGCTGCGCAGAGGAACTGTGTTATCGAGCAATCCCAGCAGCGTCCTTCCGCAGCTGAGCCGCCGGGGTTGCCAGAGGCTCCCTCGGTCGTACCCGCTGATCAGAACCCATCCCAAGGGAATGGGTTTAGGAGGCGCACCGCCGAGCGTGCGCCCTAAAAGGCTAGTCGCCACTTTCTGGTCGGAGGCTACCCTTAGCTTCGGGAGCCGCCAATAGGGAAGAACTCGTCCCTCAGAATCGAAAACTGCGTACTCATCTGAATAATAATCCGCTCCTCGTTCTACAAACGAGAGCACCAAAGTACTCTTACCACTCAAGGACCGTCCTGGTACCACCACCGCTCGATCTTTCCATCTAACGACTCCTGCGTGTACGAAAATCAGATCCTTGGCCAAGGTTGCGACCGTCAGTTGCGCCCACGACTCGACTGCGGCCGCGGCAGCTTCAATGCTGCCCACCGCACCCCAAATGGCGCTGTTTTCGGCAATCTCGTAACAGGTCTCGCCTTCCGCAGAACAACACCCGTGGACCGAGAGCGCGGCATCTGCCCCTCCTCCGTTGGCAAACTCGGCGCCGGGTAAAATCGGCCACGCCAAATGCGATAGAAGGGCAAGTGGAATGTGGAGTTTGAACTTAACGCCGTAGGCGTGGAAGGAGAGCAGAGAGTCCGGCTCCTTCCGTTCAAGGGCGGAATCGAAAACTAGTTGATTTCGCGGAGCGACGAGCATTCAGCGGTCCCGCACTAACAAGTGCCAACTCTGATTTCCGTGCATAGCCTAGTTAATACCAAAACTATAGTAACCCTTCTCGTTATTAGTGTCAATAGACAATGTGTCTGAATGTGTAATTTAGTACGTGCCCAAGTTGCATATGGACACAATATGTGGGTGCCGCGAAAGGCTTTTGCCTGCGGGGCTGCAGCAACGTTCGTGGCTATTGGCGTCGAGGCCGCTCTCGCCGAAACCTCAGCCGGCTTCACCGGCTCCGCTTTCCCCTTTCCTAGTGACTCGAAGCGGCCTCAGCCCACGGACAAAATCTTTATGATTTGCCTCCAGTGTATAAGGCACCGTCACCGTTGCTACCGCCCGGACTCTCGGCCCGGCGCAGAGCGTACGAGCAGGGACATCGTTTGTCACCACCGACCCCGCCGAAAGGACTGCGCCTTCCCCAATAGTCAGGGTCTGGCCCGCCGAGCAGATTACAGTACAACACGACATAATTGCCGCATTCTTCCCGATCACGATCCGGCCGCGTTCCCCGATGCCCCCAGAATGCGCGACGATGGTGGAGCGCAATCCGATCGCCGCACCATTGTGTATCTCCACGCAATCGGGATACTCATTCTCGAGATACACGTCGTCCCCGATGAAGACTCTGCCCTGTATCTTCACCCCGCGCAATCGATGCAGAAATGGTCTCAAGCTGGTCGAGCCGGGCAGAACCCGGGCCATCAGATGGAGTATTCTGTTGAATATCCTTCTGAGAAGTGATCTTTTCATGCTCAACCTAGACTGACTGCCTGCGGCGTCGCGAGTGACCTCAGTCAGAAGTTCGGTAAGAAGGTCTTTATCGTGCGCGCCGGTTTTGCGCAGCCCCTGACGGGCTGATCTCTTCAACGAACATATGACTTAGGGCTCTAGTCGCGATTCAAACTGAACGGCTCAGACCGCTTTCTTGGCGAATCCGAGCTTCCCTTTGGTGACAAGCGTCCCGTCCACGGTCACAGTTCCCTCGACAAGCGCTGCTTCCCCCATCATTTTCAAGATGGTTACTTCCACGACCATGGTGTGGCCCGGGTGGACAGGAACGAAGAATCGCATCTCGTTGATGCTGGCCAGGACCAGGTACTCACCCTGTTCAACGCCTTTGCCGGTGGTCTGGCTAAAAAGGATGGATGCGCATTGCCCGATCGCCTCCACGATGAAAGTGCCAGGCATGATTGCATAGTCGGGGAAATGGCCGAGAAACTGGATCTCGTTCCCCGTGACGTTTTTGATGGCCTTGATTCTCTTGCCGGGCTCAACCTCCAACACCCTGTCGACCATGATGAGAGGGAAGCGTTGCCTAAGGTAGGTCTTGACTTGCTCGAAGGTCATTGTCATGGAATCAGCTCGCGCTAAGCGGTTTTGCTGTCATTCTGAGGAGCCCGTCAACTGACGGACGACGAGGAATCTCGCAGTGCGGCGAATATACTCAGACCAAGATTCCTCGTTGTCATGAGTCTGACTCCCCTCCCCGGCGGGAGGAGGGGCAGGGGTGGTGGGTGGTATCGCGAGCGAACGGCAACCACCCCTCCCTACCAAGGAGGGGAATCGTTGTCATGACAAGTGGTGAGCCGACGAATCATGGGGTCTTCGCTCGAAATGACATTCCGAAGTAGGTTTTCACCAGGACTCTTCAGCGATGGCGCAAGATCATGGCCGTGGCGCGCGGAAGAAATCGAGTGCCGGGTAGCGGAGCGCCGGCGTCGCTGACTAACCGTGTTACGCGCAGGCCAACCTCTTCCGCCATTTTCAGCGGCTGGCTTTCGTAGTTGAATTCGTAGATGTGGTCTTTCTGGGCGGACTCGAGGGCGGTGCTGAAGAAAACCTGACCGTCCTTGTCGAGGAGGCGAGAGATCGACCGGAAGAGGGGCCGGGGATCCTCCAGATGTTCCGCCAGCATCGCCGCAATAATTCCCTGATATTTGCCGCCTTTATTATCCCGCTCGAAGGCGACAATGTCTTCCACCGCGAACTTGACCCGGCCCGCATGCCCCGAGGCCGCGAGAATGCGATTGGCCACTGCCACGGCGGGCGGGCTGATATCGATTCCTTCGACTTGGAGGTCCGGCCTTTCCTCGGCAGCGAGCAAGCTGAGCACACCGTGCCCTGACGCCAATTCCATAACCCTGGCCTGAGGCGGCAACGACCGTACAAAGTCATTCCGGTACATCGCAATGTGATTGATCATCGAGGGCCAAAACGGATAGATGAGGATGGCCGCCCACATGTAGGGGACCATGTATCCTTCGTCCTCATAAACTTCCGAAACCACATCGGTCAAGGCTTGAGGGGCGTAGCGGCCTGCCTGCTCGTAGGCTTGCTGCGCCTTTGCGACGCCCAGGCAATACCGGGCGTAGCCGCGCGCAGCATCCTCGAACGCCTTCTCGCCGTAGGCGCCCTGGGCCCAGCGGGCCAGAGGGTCCAGCAGCCACGAGCAAAGTTCGCGGTTAGCTTCGATAGTTGCCCGGGCCGCGGGCGCGAACATTCTGGCCTTGCGGTCCAGCGCTTCCAGGAATGTGTTGGCGTCTGCCATAGTTATCACCAGTGTCCTGAGTCAGAACTTCGTTAAGAGAGTCTTTTTGATGCGCAACCGTTCTTTACAGCCCCGTCAGGGGCGGCAGAGAGTAGCCCAGGGCGTAAGAAGGTGTGAAGAAATTCGGAACGTGTCATCCTGAGCGCAGCGAAGGATCTCTGCAGTTGTTCGTAAATCGCTGAACCAAAAGAAACTGCCGGGATCCTTCGCTTCGCTCAGGATGACAGGCGTCGATTTCTTCACACCTTCCGGGCCCTGGGGTTAGGCTCCGCCAGTTCGCGTCATACTCTCGAGGGCACATGGCGGACCATGCGCACCATGGGCCGTATCAGATCAGCCCCGTCCCAGGGCGGAGCGAAGACGTGCATGCGCCCCAGCTTTACAATTCGATCCACGCCTCTTCTTGCCGCGAGCGAGGCGAGCATCTCCTCTCGAGCGGCGTCAGCCACGGCCAGCCCCAGGGTTTGAACGTCTCCATCAAGATCTTTCAAGGCGTCAGTTAAGTCATCGACCTCTAAAATGGTCAGCGTTTTCCCTTGGGTCGGTTTCGGAATCTCCGAGCCGCGGCCAAGAAGAATCGTCCAGTCGGGTTCTGAGGGGAAAATGGCGCGATGGGCGACATCCTCCAGCAACCACGAGGCGCGGGCCCGGCAGATGGCCGATGTCAGGCTGGCCTGGATGGTTTGTCTCGGATGCATGCGGTTTTCCGATTCGAACGCTGCCTTGAGGGTCTCGACGAACTCATCCGAGGGGTGGCCGGCTTTCTTTTCGAGAAAGAGCACCTGCGGCGACGAGCACGCTTGCTGGTCAAACTGCCACACGTCGCGCGCAATGCGGCGGCACCACGACTCGCACTCCTGCGCGTTCGACCAGGAATCCGCATCCATGGCCGCGATCGAGATGCGGGGCCCGAAGATTGCGAGCCGGGCCCAGTGCGGGAAGGGAAGGCTGCGAACTTGCATTACAGATTCCTCGCCCCCCCACACCATGGCGCCATCGACAACTCGCGCCATCGCTTCGTGCAAGTCGCGCCGTGAATGCGGGAAAGCCAGCATGCGGATCCGAGTCGTCAGGACACCTCGAGTGTCAGTTTGGACCAGCTTGCCGATGAGTCGCCCGGAGATGTCTTCGAGTCCGCCGGGCACGCGCACCAGACACGCATTGCCACCCAGCAGCGCGCAGGTCATCGAGAGAACGGGCTGGATTTCGATGTTTCCGGCAGGCCAGTGGCCAACCACACCCAGCGGGAATGCCTTGAGCATGGCCCGGCCATCCGCCATCCAGTTTCCCTCGAGAGCCGCGCACCCGAGTTCTCTTGTAAGGATGGGCTCAAGCGTTCCACGGCGTAGCCACATGCGAAGGAATTGAACGCCGGGGATGTCGGTAGTCTCGCGTTCGCCGAGAGCCGCAGCCCAGGCTTCGAAGACTTCCAGCACCGCGTTGGGAGTGATTTCTGTTGCCTTGAGGCTTTCGCGCAGTCCGGATGCGGCGGCGGAAATTTCTTCGGGTCGGCCGATGTCGAGGATGAGTTCACTCATCGAAAGTTCAGCCCCGCAGGGGCTGGAATTGAGTAGCCGGGGGCAACGCCCCCGGAAACGTCGCCCCCTCACCCCTTGCCCCTCTCCCCGCCTGCGGGGAGAGGGGTGCCGGAGGCGGGGTGTGGGGCATGTCCGGGGGTTTCACCCCCGGCTACTCAATTTGCTCCCCTCCGGGGCGCACGTGCAAAACAGCTGCTAGCGAGCCTGCTGCCGGACACGCTCAATGTTACCGCAGCCGCGCACCTCGGCTTTGGGCACTCGTCCCATAAACCGGAAACACACGCCACGCCGGCCGCAACGGCATCCGTCGTACGCTACAACCTGAGCGAGGTCTTCCGTGAGGAGAAGTTGCCCAGGAAAACTCGTGGGCAGAACACTGCAAACCTGCACGATGCCAGTTTGGCCTTCGCGAACCGGTTTTAGCGTGAGCGGGTCCCGCGCGATGACGTCTGCAAACACGGGAACATGCTTATTAAGCTCGGCACAATCGGGGTAGATAACGCCGACGTTCTCGACCATGCCGTAGAAATCGATGACCCGGCCGGCAGGGCATCCGAAGACGGAGGCCACACCTTCGTTGAAGGTTTTCTTGTCAACCGCTTCTTCCTGGAGCAACTTCCATCCGCCGCTATGCAGGATGTGAACGTCAGGCATGTCGAGGCAAAGGTTCTCCGCGCGCAGCGGCATCACAAAGTGTTTCCAAAGAATGTAAGTGAAGCCGTAAACCAGCACCTGCGACTTTCGCCGGGCGTCGGCAAATTGCAGGAGCTTCCCGCGATCGAGATCAAGGCCGCCGCTACCGTTTTTCAGGCAATAGGCGACCTCGCTCGCAAACGGCTGGAGGCCCTGAATGGCGGCGCCGCGCGCTCCCAGCTCCGGCCCGCCGGCCACGGCGCCCGGCACATCGACCACCAGGTAGGGTCTTCGAGCCGAACCGATGAAGTCTTGCGCGATGGAGACGACTCCCTTCGTCATGCGCCTGGCTGTGGGCGAATCCAGGACAATCCTGCTGGGCATCTGACCGGTCGTGGAACTCGAAGTCAGGGTGCGCTTGATCTCGCGCGGCTCGACCAGGGAAAAAGGAACGTCGCCTTTCAAGCATGCCACGGGCAGGTAAGGGAGGTCGGCGATTCTCTCCGCAGACCGTATCTCCGTTGGCCAGTGCTGAAGGTAATTCCGGTAGGCGGCGTGCCGCCCGGCCGCGTATTCCGATTCATCCCTCAGCAGCTCAACAAGGGCCGCCTGGCGCGCCTCCGGGGGCAGACTGTAGGGAGGAATCGCCAGCATCTGGTCAATCCTCGGCCCCAGTTCATCCATTGATTTCTACCGCTTTCTTCAGCAGGTCGCCGCGGGACACTTTCCCTCGCGCTGTCTTCGGAATGTGCGAGACGATGTTGATCGACTCACAAGTCCAGTAGGTCGGCAGGCTGCGGCGCACCTTCTCGACAACTTCGCAGGCGTCTTTATCGGGCACGATATAGAGAGCCAGCGCCTCTCCGGCCTCCGGATGCGCCACAGCCGCCACTGCACACTCACTGACGCCCGCGAGACTCGCCACTCTTGCTTCGACCTCGGCAAAGCTTACCCGCACGCCGCGAATCTTAAGGAAATTGGCCTTGCGACCGTCAATCCAGAGGCATCCGGCCGCATCGAGATGGCCCAAATCGCCGGTCCGCAGCCAGCCATCCTGGAACTTGCGCCGGCTCTCTTCCGGTTCGTTGAGGTATCCCAAGGTGATCGATGGTCCGCTGACCATGATTTCGCCGGTCTCGCCCGCGGGCAACTCTCTGCCCTCTTCGTCGACGATGCGAATCGAGAGATTGTCCAAGGGCCGGCCGACGCTACCCAGTTTCTCGCCGAGAAATTCGGGATCAAGACAGGAAATACGTGCCGTCGCCTCCGTTTGACCGTACATGACGTAGAACTTCGCCGTGGGAACGGTGTCGCGCATCTCGGCGACCTGCTGAGGCGCCAGCGGCCCTCCCGCTTGCAAGAATCGCCGCAGGCTGGGCATGGGAATCGAACGCAGGTTCGAGCGGCGAAGCAGGATGTTATAGACAGTCGGCACTCCTGCAAAGGTAGTGCACCGGTAGTGGTTGATTGCGTGCAGCACCTTGTCGGGGAACATGAACCGGGAGTCGAAGACCACTCCTCCCCCTTGGTATAGATGGCTGTGGAAGACGCTGGCGCCAAAGCAATAACTCAGGGGCAGGATGAGCATCGCGCGCTCATCCCGGAGAAGATTCTGGCTGCGCACGATGGCTTCGGTGTTGGCGGTCAGGTTACCGTGGCTGACCATCACAAAACGCGGCGTTCCAGTGGAACCCGAGGTGGCTACAAGCACGGCCAGGTCGCTCGCCTGGCAGGCGGCCGGCGGCATCGGATCTGTTCCTACGTTCGCAGGAGGTCCATGGAAGGCCTTGACAGGCGCGTCCTTAATGCCTTCGAGAGAAGATTCTTTTTCGGTCCACACCGCTTGCGCGCCGGTCTTCTTCAGCAACTCAGCCAGGGATGAAGTCAGGATATTCTCTTCGACGGGGACAGGCACCAGCCCTGCGTACATGGACCCCAAATAGGCGATGCCGCTCGAGGGCGAGAGCGTACAGCCGACGAGGATCCGGTCGCCCGTCTCGAGTCCGGCGCGAAGCAGGCCGGCGCCGAAACTGGAAATGAGCGAAGGAAGGTCGCCAGGGAGGATTTCCTCGCCCGTGACGGCATTAATCAGGAAGGAATGCTCCCCTAGCCGCCTCGTTAACTGCCCCGCGAAATTGCATTCAGGGCTTCCTGCCATCGATACCTCAACTTGCGCCGCGAGCCAGTACAGGTCCGGAGGGCCGACAGAGAGTAGCCCACGGCGTTAGCCGTGGGGGTCGAGGAACAACCGTGGATCATCTCAGCCCCAGAGGGGCGGCAGAAGCTCCCGCCGGATGTCTGTCGCCCCATCCGGGGCTTTGAATCTTAACGCCGCACCTGGTTCCACGGCTCAGAACCTGTGAAAAAATCGATGTCTGTCATCCTGAGCGGAGGGAAGGATCGCGGCAGTTTCTTAGGGTTCCGCGATTTACGAAATGCAGAGATCCTTCGCTGCGCTCAGGATGACGCTGTCAGGTTTGTTCACAGCTTCTCAGGCAGCGGCGCCTAGTTTGGACTTGATGACCCGAACGATCGCACGGACGTTTTCCATCTCCATGAGGTCGTCAACATCCAGGTTGATGCCAAACGATTGCTCGAGCGAACTCGCCAACTCTAAATGTCCCACCGAATCCCAAGCCGGCACATCGCTCGGCGTAGTCTCCAGTGAGACCAATTGAGGGTCCACTCCGAATGCCTTATGAAAGGCTTCCTGGATTTTGCTCAAAGTATCGTCCATCTCGGTGCTCCGTTAATGAAGGTTTTAGCCTACCACTCCCGCGCCGCCGTCCACGATGAGTGTATGGCCGACGATTCCCGCCGACGCGTTCGAGCAGAGGAATTGGGCGGCCCACGCCACCTCCTCCGTCGTTACCAATCGTTGAGCCGGCGTGCGGGCCGTGGCCGCCGCAATCCGCTTTTCTGCGTCCGGGAGGGTTTTCCACACGTCCGTGGCCACCGTGCCGGGCACAAGGATGTTCACGCGAATGCCCCGTGGCCGCAACTCGACAGCGAGATGGCGGGCGAGCGCCTCGAGCGCACCCTTGGATGATCCCACCAGGGAGTAGTACGGCAACGCGCGTTGGGCGCCCATAGAACTCACGGCCAGGATCGTGCCGCCGTCCGCGAATCGGCCCAGGAGAGCCTTGGTCAATTCGAAAAAGCCCCGCACGTTGAGGGAAAACGTAAAGTCAAAGTGGCGTGTCGTAAGCTCGGAGATTTCACGATGCACGCCGGTTGCCGCGCAGTAGATGAGGCCTCGAAGGGGCTCATTGCATTCCTGGACAGAGTTTTCGATTTGCTCGATGCCTCGGGAAGTCGTGACGTCGGCCCGGCAGAGCAGGACGCGCAACCCCTCCTGCTCCGCTGACGCCTTGAGATCCTCCGAGGCTTTCTGATCGCGGACGTAGTTGGCGATGACGGACGCCCCCGCTCTTGCGAAGCGCAACGAAATCGCGCGGCCGATTCCTCGCGTGCCGCCCACCACCAGCACGCCGCCTGAAAGAGCAAACAGGTTTTCCATAGTTGCGGCTCAAGCTTCCAGGCTGTAGGTGACGGTGTCTCCCGTCAGCACAGCATAGGCTATGCAGGCCCGCTCGCTTCCGGGTCCTTCGACGCGCCATTCGCCGTTCTGGCAAACAAGCTCCAGCTGATTCCTCAGTCTCCACCAATCCGCTACATCCCTGGGCAAGGCAGTCCAAAGCCGGTCCTCGGAGCGCAGGCTGGCCAGGAATTGCAGCAAGGCCTTGTAGGTACTGAGCGCCCGAGTCTCAAGAAGGTAGTCAGGGTGAGCAATGAAGCTGATCAAACCGTAATTCTTTCGGATTAAGGCAATTTGCTCCTTCCACAGGTTAATTGAGTAATCGCCGAGAATCTGAAAAAGCGTGTAGTCCTGCGTGCAAGTGACCGGCAGTTCGACAATCTTTCCGATAAAGAAGGGCATGACCGTACAGCACCCGCCGCGCTGCGGGTCGAGATGCGCCACATTGGGGAGCGACATGTCATAAGAGAATTCGAAGGCGTCGAACCAGTCTGCGTTGCGGTACAGGATGCCGGAACGAAACCCCTGGGCGTCATATTCCCGAATGTAGTTATTGATGCGCGCCGCCCGGCGCTGAAACTCCGCATGCTCAGCATAGAGGCGCCCGTCGTGCTTCAGGTCGTGGACATTCACTTCAAAGCCGCGGGAGGTGATACTCTCCCGGAAGTTCTTGGAAACGTCGTAGTTCTTCTCCGGAACGATCTGGAAGGCGCTGCGAAAACCGTACGACTCGTCCACATCCATCAATTTGGCGCAGAAGTTTCTGCCCCGCTTATCCTCCACGTCGTGTGTGATGATTGCACAACTCGTGTAGCCCCGCGGCCAGAACCATACGAACGGAGTCTTATCAAGTCCCTGGCTCTTCAATAACAGCGCCAGCAGTCTGCGATGAATGCGATCGACAGTATCGTCAACGGGCCAGGCAGGGAAGGGAATCCGGTCCCAGCCTCGCAGGTAAATCTTCTGGAGGTGTCGGCGTAACGGGACTCCTAAAAGCGGCCGAACAAAGTAGTATGTCTTTCGCAGGGCTTCGTTGAGAACCTTTCCCTCTTCACGGAAACGGGCGGCGTAGCGCTCGTGCCGCAGATTCTCAATTACTTCGTCAATCCGGAAGGGGAGGTCGATTCCATCCGATTCCAATTCGGTATGATCGAGGGCGTCCACCAGGACTCCCACGGGGCTTTTCGCCGTATTGCCGCAAGACAGACGCCCGTAACAAATTGCGTCTGGCCCTAAGCGAAAGTACCCCGGCGGTCCTTCCGATCGAGAGGGGTGCCGGAAGCCCAGGGGACTAGGCGGACAGCGATAATACTCATCGAGCACCCGGCTTGCGGAGTCTGTTCCCACTTGCGGCTGCACCGTTGTTGTGTGCCTCGTTCGAGTTTGTTCTGGTTCTAAACTGTGCTCAGTCAATCTTCGGATTGTGGTCAGTCATCCCGTCTTTTGTCATTGAGGGGGGTAGTCAATACTGTACCATAAATCAGCTTCACGCGCCCTGCTTAGCCCGGGACACAGTTTGATCTAGAGGCGGCTTTTCGCGGCCCGTTGCCGGGCTAATCTCACCGCCACATCCCCACCCTGTGCCGCTACCTTCGAGACGCTTCTACCCAGTTATCAGCCGCTAGGAGTAGCAGCGCAAGAGCACTTTGGTACGGGGGCAGCAAGCGAAGGCAATATGCGCATGAAGTAGGTGATCGCGAGATCGCCCCCGATTCACTGCCAAGAGAAGGCACGAAAAAATCAACCGCCTGCCATCAGGTTGACACATTCAGAACTTCTTCACACTTTCAGAGCCGTAGGTGTCTGGCGACAAGCGTTCAAAACCGGCCCGCTGAAGGTCGAACGGAAGCCTATCCCGGCGGGCGTCCATGCGATGTCGCCTCAGCGTTGGTTTGCCCGCCCTCGGTTCCTTGGCGATACGATTCCTGAATCTCTCCGGTCACTATCCACACTTTGAGCTTGCAGGAAAATCGCCTGGCCGGGTCCAAAGCGAACAGCCATCGAAGCGTCCAAACACTCAGCCGACGAAACAGGACGATTGGAATCCCTTGGAGACGCCATTTGCCGGCCGGAACTCCAAACGCCCGAACGTCAGCTCGCGCCTTGTCAAACCACCAGTTGAGGAAGTACTTCTTCTGGAGCCGGCTCTCCGGAACCTCATGATAGACGATGGCGGACCGTTCGTAGCGCAAATGCTCCCCTGCCGTCAGCAAACGTTGGGCGAACTCGCTGTCCTCGCTGCGGATTTCGCTACCGGGGCGAGGGCCGAGATCTGTTCGGAATCCACCGTGCCTGTCAAACACGCCTTTTCGAAAGGCCATGTTGGTGCCGAATGGCGCCTCAGACAGTTCTGCCGCATCCGGGCTAGGATCGAAAAGGGCCAGGGGACCAAGCGCGTGACGCTCCGAGAGCGACAGCCAGGGCGGAGGCCTGAAGGTTTGTTGAGGAAGAATGCGCCCTCCGGCGCCTGCCCAACGGCCGTCATCGAGAGGCGCTGTCAAGTGCTCGAGCCAGCCTGGATCAACGGTCACGTCATCATCCATGAATGCCAGAACATCCGCGCGGGACTCGCGAATCCCTGCGTTGAGAGCGTGAGACTTGCCCTGCCGGGGTTCAAACAGGTAACGGAAACGTCCGGGGTATTGCCGGCAGAAGTTCTCTACCACTTCCCGAGTCTTGTCGGTCGAGTTGTTATCCACGACCAGTATCTCCCACTTGTCCGACTCGGGCAGTCTTAGGGCAGCAGCGCTTTCGAGCGCTTTCGCCAAACTCCGGCAACGGTTATATGTACACAGAATTACCGTGATTTTCATTTTCCTGCCACGAACGAAACTATCACTACCGACTGATTGACGAACGCCGCTGAAGCAGTCGCTTCAGGGGGCGCCCCAACATTGACGGCCGCGTCGTGAACGCATGAATACCAGTAAGCAGGCTCCTGGCGAATCGCCTTTGTCTCCAATACAGGCACGCAGCCCGAAGCCGCAAATCCGCGATTAGCCATCGCTCCACGTCTTTCAAATCGGACTGTAACGTTTCCACGGCCGCATCGAGCGCCAAGGGGTATTCGCCTGCCATACACATGAGCCGGATCCATTGTTGGCGGTCCAGAGCGACGGCGCGCCGTTGTGCTGCCTCCGTTACGCCCAACCCGACCAACAACGCGGAGGTGATTTCCCCCGCCGAATTCAAGGGATCTCCAGTTCCGCTTCTCCTCGAGACCGCAGAGGCGCGAGCCGCCAGCTTGGCCAGCGACTGGTATCTTCCCTTTTTCAGCGATAGTTGGGTTCCGTGGACCCGGTACTGGAGCACAACCTGCTCCAGGTTCGCGCACTTGCAGTATTCCGCCATGCGGATGGCCAGATCGTAATCCTCGGCAGGAGCAAAGGCCGGCCGGTAGCCGCCCGAGCGGGCAAAAGCGTCGCGTCGCATCAGCAGGCTGGAGTGGCAAAAGGGGTAGTGGTGCAAGAGAGCCTCTTGGATCTCGTCGTCGCCAACAGGGCGGGAATCAACGCGCAGCGGCCTGCCGGTCCCATCGATCCACTGGATGGCGCCGCCCACGATGCCGATCTCCGGATGCTCCTCCATGAATGCGGTCTCCCACTTGAGGCGGTCGGGCATGGACACGTCGTCAGCGTCCATAACCGCGATGTATCGGCCTTGGGCGAGAAAACTAACCGCGTTTCGCGCTTCGGCCAGACCGCAATGCGGTATCTCACTGAGCTTGATCCGGCTGTCCTTGGCCGCATAGCCGGCAACGATGGACTTTGTGTTATCCGTCGACCCAAAGTCGAGAATGATGAATTCGAAGTCCCGAAATGTCTGGCCCAGGACGCTCTCAATCGACTCGGCGAGGAAGCGCTCCACGTTGCATACCACCATCACCACTGAAACCAAGGGTTGGCTCATTTCTGGTCAGCGACCTCGTCGAGTTTCAGCTCGTCCTTGTGCACTTCAGATTCAGTTTTGCTGTAGGGGTAGGGCTTGCCCTACCCTCGTCCGGGTCACCCGGAACATGGGGACGGCAAGCCGTCCCCCTACGGCGAGACGTTGGTCGACGGACTAGGACCTGCCCGCTCTCCTTGTGTGGTGGAGTCTCTTTGTCTGCGGTTTTCGCGCGCCAGCCGGTAAGTCTCCACAATCTCCCCGGCCATGAGCCAGGTCCAGCACTTGGCGGCGAATCTTTCCATGGGATCCATGGTGGTCAGCCACTTGAGCGCCCTGGGCAGCAAGCAGACACCTAGCATTTTCGGGATGCTGAAATAATGCCGCGGGATTCTCCAAACCGGAGGGCTCTCGCCTTTCTCCCGGATCAGAGCTCGTCCATAGTCGAACCACCAGGTCAGAAAATAGTCTTTTCGGACTCGCTCCCTGGGCACGGGATGATAAACGATGGCGGACGGTTCGTAGCGCAACCGCTCCCCCTTGGCCATCAACCGGCGCCCGAACTCGGTGTCCTCGTTGGGGCGTGGAACCTTGCGGTTAGGACTGGGCCCCAGGTCAGTGCGAAACAGACCGTATTTCTCGAACATCTCCTTCCTGAACGCCATGTTCACACCGTAGGGGGCCCGGGTAATTTCGATCTCACAGGCTTGATCCCCCAAGTCGTACATGGCCGCGAGCACCCCGCCCATCTGGTAAGGCTTTCCGAGCGCGAGCCACGCGGGAGGCTCGAAGGGTTCTGCCAAAAGTGTACGCCCTCCTGTTCCAGCCCATCCGCGCTCTCGAAGAGGGATCGTCAAGTTGTCTAGCCAACGAGGCTCGACGGTGACGTCATCGTCCAGGAAAGCCAGAAGTTCGCCTCGAGCCTGCCGGATTCCGGAATTGAGAGCGAACGACTTTCCCGGCTTGGGCTCGAACACGTAGCGGAAGCGGCCGGGGTGAAGCCGGCAGAAATCCTCCACCACCTGCCGCGTCTGGTCCGTTGAGTTGTTGTCTACAACCAGCACTTCCCAGTCGACCGATGCAGGGAGTCTCGAGGCGGCTACGCTCTCGAGCGTCTTCGGCAGGATCCGGCAACGATTATAAGTGCAGAGGATTACGCTAACGTTCATGGTCGTCTAATTCCATTCGATAACTGACGCGTGCAGCCAGCGATCGGGAATCTCTTTGCGCGCAGAGTTTGGCAAAGCGAAGCCGAGGTGTCCGATGGCAGGGCGCAACCAATCTGGAATCGGAGGATAAGGTTCGTAGGAGAACAACACGGAACCACCGTCCCGGTATGGAGTCGTGCGAGCGATAGAGGCATTGTCATCGGGCAACACAATGACGAGATCGCCCCGCTCAGGCTGGCCGGCTGAGTGGCAGATGAGACTCCTGAAATCCATGCACGGACCGTCGTTTGCGACTAGCTCGCTTACCAACTTCACATTATTGGCGCCGGCGGGCTGATCCGGCGCTCCTTCCACGGGAACACCTCGATAATGGAGGTAAGAGCCAAACTCCATAATGACGTAAGGGGTTGCAAATGGAAAGAAGAGCCGCTGGGGATTCTGCGTATCGCTGCTATAACGGGCTTTGATTGCGCTCGCCAGTTCCGTCTTGGCATGGATCACGTTTTTCCGCTCCACCAGACGCAAGGCTGAAAACGAGACATCTTGAACCAGGACTACCGCAACGAGGGCTATTGCTGCCGCCTTAGTGCGCAGATGCATGGATTCCCACGCCTGGAATGTAAGCCGGCCAAGGTATAACACCGCGATTACATCCACCGGCGCCAGGTAATAAACCGCCGCCAGCCGAAGATAGAGATAGGCCGCGAAATAAACCAATCCACCGAAAGCGAGCGCATCCCACAACTGTGACGGTTCCACTCTGCGCCGCCAGATCAGATAGAACCTACGCAGAACGACGGCCGCAAAGAACCATGCCAGCAGGTCCAGTTTAAGGTAGAAAAGAATGACCTGCCCAAGCGACATCGCCTGTTGCTCGGCGTACTGCTTGTTTAAGTGTGGAAGCATCGCCGCCACGTAATAAAGGAAGAACAGGCCCCCTAAGAAGCACAAGCAGAGATCCAGGCGACTTGCCTTGTGCCGAAGCAGGCTGCGAAGCCCGCCCGTTGGCCGCAAAGTTCTGCTGCGAAAAACTAGCCGGCTGGCCGCGAAAGTTAAGAGTAGGAGAAAAGCTGGTTCCTTGTAGTAGATCATGATCTGAGCGCAGACAGCCGCAGCCACCGCCCACCCGGGAGAGAACCCCCGGTCGAAGCGCTTGATGCAATACACCATGCAAATGAGCCAGACGATCAGGTTGCGGTCGGAATACAACAACCCCGTGAAGACGTAGACAACACCGGTGCTTGTCAGGACAAGGGCTGTGAGGGCCGCGCGCGCGGTTATGCTCATTTCATCGTCGAGGACAAGCAAAATGCAGGAAAGGACCAGAAGTTGCGCGATCGGGAAGACATGGTAGCCGACAACCGTGCTGGTAAAGTGACGGATGAGATTAAACTCCTGGTAGCCCAGGGGAAAGAACCGGCCCGTCTCCCGCCAGATCGGCGGTGCGAAGTAGTGGCCCGCCAATGCGAAAAGCGTCAACCCCGACTCGTCGTAGTAGGCGAAGTCCTCCCAGACCAGCGTCACGGCAATGTAACACAACAGGAACAGCGACAGGACTACCAATGCCGGAA
Source organism: Terriglobia bacterium (assembly GCA_050010015.1). Classification (GTDB taxonomy): domain Bacteria; phylum Acidobacteriota; class Terriglobia; order UBA7540; family UBA7540; genus CAVROP01. Next base: position 5,280 of record JBEKLY010000072.1, on the reverse strand, counting down.
CGGCGGTGCGAGGCCAAATGGGATGCGATGTATCGCCCGGATGGCTTGCAGTTTTCCGTCCCTCACGAGCTGCCCAGCCGGCCGGCAGTTCTCCCGTTCGCACCGCCCAGGCGACGCATATTGCCGCCAAGCCAGTTGTGCCGATCCAAATGGGCCAGAACCCGGTGACGCGTGCCCTCCACACGGCATGGAGTAACTGTGGTAGAAATAAGGTCAGCATCGACTGTTGTGATTGCCCAGCAGGAGGGCTACCGCTTCTCAACCGCCTCGAGACGTAATTCCGGTTCGTGGTCCTTGGCTGGCGGGATATTGATCAGCCGCGTCACGACGTACAGGGGGCGGTTTTTTGCTTGTTCGTACAACTTCCCCACGTATTCCCCGAGCACTCCGATACTCATCAGCATCGCCCCGCCAATGACGCTGATCAGAACCGTGAGAGAGGACCATCCGGGCACCGTATACCAGTTGAATATCTTGGCCAGAATCGCCCTCCCTGCTTCTTCTAATCCGATCAGCATGACGACGAATCCCAGCAGGGTACTGATTTTCAAAGGAATCGTCGAAAAAGAAGTTGCCGCGGTCCAGGCAAAGTTCAACATCTTTCGGAGCGGATACTTGGTGGACCCCGCCACCCTGGGTGCCCGCTCGTAAGGAACTCCGATTTGAGGAAACCCCACCCACGCCACCATACCGCGAAGAAACCGGTGGGTTTCGCGCATCTGTCGCAAGGCATCCAGGCAGGGGCGGGAAAGCAATCGGAAGTCTCCTGTGTCCACAGCCAGTTGCTTGTGGACCAGCACTTGCATCAGACGGTAGAACAGCCAGGCCGTAGACCGCTTGAAAAAGGTCTCCCCCCGTCGCACCAGCCGCTGCCCGTAGACCACATCGTAACCTTCGCGGTATCGCCCAATCATGGCGTGGATGACGTTCAGGGGATCCTGCAGATCAGCATCCATCACAACAACGGCATCTCCCGTGGCGAAGTCCAGGCCTGCCGTACAGGCGATCTGGTGGCCGAAGTTGCGGGAGAGATTAATCACTTTCACCGCCGGATCCTGTCCAGCCCACTCCATGATATGTCTCAGAGTGGAGTCTGTGCTCCCGTCGTTCACCAGCACGACCTCTACATCGCCGCGGACCTCCGCGATGAAGGGTCCCATTGCCTTGCGCAGGAAGGGGACAGCCGATTCCTCGTTGCACACCGGAATCACAAGTGAGAGACGGCGGGGATAAGGCCGCGGCTGAAGCAAACAGGAATTTTGGCTCATCCCAGTCATACGGATTCCGTTAGTTTACCGTTCGCACGCGAGAGCGGTTAATGTACTGAATGATGGCGGCCTCGTCAGGCACCGATCCGCTCACGAACCGGGTCGCGTCACCGGTGGCACGCACGGTCCCCTCAGCGTCGCCACACCTGACGAAGACAAGGTCACGGTCGATTCCCATAGCATGCATGATACACCCTGGCGGTTTGGGCGGCGAGCTCAGGAAGGAGCCTTGCCAGGGTCCTAAGCAGTAAGAGTCGCCGACCAGCGCCTCGATTGAAGGGACAAAATCACGCTGCTGGAAGCCTTGGGAGATTACTTTCGGCAGCGAGAGGGCGTGCGTTGCGATGACGGCGGGTATGCGCGCGACCGCCGAATCGCCAAAACGCTTGAACTCCGATTTACGATAAGGATCCATCGCCCGGTGGTCGCCAGTGATGAACAGCAGGCCGTTCTGGAAGAAGCCCGCCTGCGCCAGCCGGTCGTAGAAGGCCCCGATCTGCGCGTCCGTTTCCCGAAATACGGGCTCCGGTCCGTTCAGATGCACGGTACCGCCCGCGGGGTCCAAAAACGGCGTATGACTCCAGAATGTTTGCACGACCATAAAATAAGGCTTGTCTCGAGGCATCTGGGCCGATTCTTGAAAAGCCACGTCAAAGAGCAGTCGGTCGGGCACGGAATCAAACGGCCCGCGCAGCTTCTGTCCAGCGTAGCGCGGATCGTCCTGCCCGATGACTTTTTGAAAACCGACCATGGGCAGCCATTTGTCTTCACTGACGAATTTGAGATCCCCGGGAGCGACGAACTCTGTCATGTACCCTTGTTCTGAGAGCACTCGGGGCAGCGGTCGAGGGGGATCGGCGTAATCCGTGAAACTCGTCCCTCCCATGGGCGCAAACACTGCAGCGCGGGCTGCTCGCAGTTCCGGAACGAACGGAACCGTGCCGGCTATCAGAGAAACTACTCCGCCTGTGGTGGTCCATCCGTTGGCGAAGAAGTTCGTGAGAGCAGTCTCTCGTTCTGCGATCTCGTCGAGACGCGGAGTCCAGTTCTCGATACCCGAGAAATAGTGGGACTGGTAGGCTGAGAGGCTTTCGACAATAACCAGAATCACGTTGAGCCGGCGATGCCTGCCTGCCTCCCAAGCCTCGGCTGGCGGGGGCGCCGCCAAAATGCGGGCCCGGAAAGCGTCGCTGAAGGTGTTGCGAACGAAAAAGTTATGGTTGCACTCGATAAAGTTCTCGTAAAGAGGCCTGTCGATGAAGGAGTAAACGTAGCTCGGAGCGGGCGCCAGCCAGAATATCACCAGGGGCAGTCCGATCGCGAGCAGTAAGCGGCTGTGCACGCGCGATCGGGCCGGTTTTGCCACCAGCAGATAACAGGCGCGCAGCAGTACTGCGATGAGGACCCCGTCAAGCGTGAGCTTCCACGCCGGGCGCACCAGGAGGCCACGCACGTGGGAGCGAGCCACCGTGAACACAGCACTCGGCTCCGCGGCGAACTGCACGATGTCACGGGCGTAAAGGCGTGTGGTGAAGAAGTGAAATGCGAATACGTCCGCCCCGTAGAGGAGCACAAGCAGCACGCACGCCACCAAACACAACTTCCTCAGGATGAACCAAATGGTACCTGTGATTCCACGGCTGTCGTATCCGAGCAGCCCGGAGCTACCCACAGCAAACAGAAGCACCATGAGCGCGAATATCGCCGCATCGTGTTGGATAACTGCAAAGACAATCGGGCCCTTCGACTCTGGTCGCATGACCTTGAGCTTGTTGAAAAGCAGGGCTATGACAAGCGCCCCGAGTGTCACCTCCGGGCGCATGACCAGGCGAAATGCACTCGCGATAAGCCTGGCAGACCTCGTTTTAGCTGCGGCGTTCATTATGTATTCGAGTACAAGCTGCGGTTCGGATTATAGGCTTTTCTTTTTCGTAACTTCGGATTGCGGATCTTCAGGTCGATTTCGGGCAATCGATTTCCTTGCCTCTCCCGGTAGTCGGGATCTATTTCCATACCGTCACCGACGCATCCAGCCAGCGGTCGGAGATCTCTTTATTCCTCGACGGCCAAGCAGCCCGAAAAAGGCTGACGAGTGGGTACGACCAACGGGGAAGGCGAGGACGAGGCTCGTAGGCCAACAGCAGTTGTCCCCGCTCGCGGTACCGGGTCGTCTCGGCCCGTGATGCATTGTCGTCGGGTAACACGATCACGAGATCGCCACGCTCGGGCCCGCTGCCCGCCTGGCATATGAGGCTCCTGTACGCCACACAAGGACCGCTCATCGCGACAACGCTGCTAACCATGACAACGGTGTTCGGTCCCGAGGTTTGAGGCGTGGCTCCTTCCACGGGGACGCCCCGATAGTTGAGGTAAGAACCAAACTCCATAAGCACATAGGGCGTCGCAAAAGGAAAGAAGGCTCTCTGAGCATTGGCGCGGCTACCGGAATATCGCTCTCCTACAACCCGGGCTATTTCCGCCTTGGCGTGGATTGTGTTTTTTCGTTCGAATAAGCGATAAGCTGATAACGAGACGTTTTGAACCAATAGAGCAAGTGCCAGGACAGATATTGCCACCTTACTTCCCATCGGCACTCGTTCCCAGGCCAGGGCTGCAAACCGTCCGAGGTAAAGAACGGCAATAAGATTTACCGGCGCCGGGTAGTAGAAAGAACACAAACCAAGATACAAGTAGGCAGCGAAATAGAGTGAGCCGCCACAAGCCAGCCCATCCCACAGCGGCGAAAACTGGACCCTGCCTCTCAGGATCAAATAAGTCCTAAAAAGTACGGTGAGCGCCAACAACCACATCAATGAATTCGTCTTCAGGTAGAAAAGCACGACCTCCGGGAGGGGATATCCCACCAGGGTAGCGTACTGCGTATTGGGATGGGGGAACATTGCCGCCAGGTAATAGAGACAGAAAATCAACCCCAGGAGGCCGAGGCACCAGTCCAGGCTACTTTCCTTGCTCCGCAGGGTGCGGAAGTCCCAGCCTGGATGCTCAGCGTTCCGGCAGCGTAAAATGAGCCGGCTTGCCGCAAAACCTGCGAGCAAGAGGAATGCGGTGTCCTTGTAATAGATCATGATCTGAGCACTGACCGCCGCAGCCGCGGCCCAAGCAGTAGCTTTCGTTCGCTCGAAATACTTGACGAACAGCGCCAGGCAGGCAAGCCAGAACACGACGTTTCGTTCGGGATAATACAAGCCGGAAAAAACATAGACGACGCCCGGCGTAATCAGGGCAAACGCGGCGAGGGCAGCGCGGATGGTGACGCTTAGTTCATCGGTAAGGGCCAGCAGGACGCAGCACAAAATGCAGATCTGAACAACGGAAAAAACATGATAGCCGGCAACGGTGTGAGTAAAGTGACGAATCAGGTTGAATTCCTGGTCGCCAAGTGGGAAAAAACGCCCGAGGTCCTGCCAAATTGGCGGACTCAAGTTTTGGCCCCTGAGCGCAAACAGGGTGAACGCTGACTCATCGTAGTCCGCGAAGTCTTCCCATTTTAACGTCATTCCAACATAGCAGACCAGGAACAAGGCCAGCAGCGACAATGCCGCGACGGCACTCGCCGTCCAATAGTGCCGCCGTGTCGAGATGTCCGCTGCCGGCTTTGCAATCGGAATCGGCGCAGATGTCGTGTGGCTGACCAGCCACGCTACGATCAGCGTTGCCGCACCCGTTAGCGCGATCCAGATCGGCCAAAACCACGCGACCCTGACGTGCCAAACCGCTTTGAGGAAGTGAAGCAGAAATAACCTCATAGGTTACTGGCCTAACAAAAGTGCCGCCGCACGCGACTGGGCCCGCGCGATGCGGCGGTAGGGCTTGCCCATGGCTGTCCAAATTGCGATCGGTTCCTTCGATGGCGACCTGCGGCTTTGCCGCCTGACTTGCGGAAAGCCTCCGAAGCTGTGAAATTTTTGTTGTTTTCAATCTCATGCAACACGCTCGGGACCGATTCGAGTCGGTGGCGGAGGCCGAGTTGAGACTTACTCACGGTGCCGGC
>JBEKLY010000071.1:0-46771 GCA_050010015.1 Terriglobia bacterium | reverse complement strand
AGGAGGACAACTGGGCGTCGGAAAGGCCGTCAAAAGCGCTGTTGACGGATCGGGCAGACCGGTTGACACACCGACCGCGGGTCAGCTGCCCAGCCTGGTTTCTTACTGTCTGAATCGCAGGCACAACCTATAGGGGCATTTGGCGCAGTAGGCACCACAGATCGTAGGTTTACGGGGGCGGGTCCAAGACACGTCGGGTGGCGCAGACGTGCTGTTTTTGGCATGTCTCGGCCCCTGCGATTCAAACGGGCGCGTACATCACGACGAAATACGTCGTGACGTATGATGCGCCACCCGCGGGACAGAGAGTAGCGTGGACCGCCGACTCTGCGGTCCGGTTCTTTTCCGTAGCCATGGCCGCCACCCTGTCGCGCCGTCACCGGGCCGAAAGGACGCGGACCACAAAAGCGGTGGTCCGCGCTACGCTGACCGGGGGCAAGTCATTCCTGCCATACGGAGCTTTCGCGCGCGAGGAAGTCAACGAGCAGTTGCGACCAAGTCTCGAGAGTGTCGCGCATGGAGATGAGTTCCGGCAGAGTACGGAAGCTGAGCTTGCCGATGCCTCGTTCACCTCGGATCGCGACGCTCGGCTTACCCAGCTTCATGAGAAAGACCATACCGAAGTGCACCTTTCCCACGTCGTTCGAATCATCGTTGACGAAGCAGATGAGTCTCGGCTCCTGGGCGATCGCTCCCTCGATCTGGACCTCTTCGCTCACCTCGCGCCGGACGGCTTTCAAAACGAAGTCTTTCCAGGCCGCTTCCTGCGCGCCGAAAAGGGTAGGCTGAATCTGGTCGTCCACGTTGACGTGGCCGCCGATGCCGATCGAATGCAAGGCCTTGAGGCGGGTTTCGGTGGTCTTAGGCGTGCGTTGATAGCTCAGGAAGGTCTCGCCATGATTGATGAGGACGTACACTACAAGCTGTTTGGTGTTGTAGTCGTGTTCTGCGACGGACCGCGCCTTGGGTTCGAGGTGCGCCAGGATTTGGTTCCATAGACTCTCGTCGTAAAACGTCTTGGCGGGATAGGCCCGCAGGATTTCGCTTTTAAAGCAGAGTATCTGTTCTTCCACTCGTTACCCTCCCGGGCGGGTGGCCCATGCCTTCCAACTGTTTCGTCCAATAGACCCGCGATGATACCATCAGCCCAGCCTGACCCGTCCGAGTTTTTGTGCCACTCGAAATGAAAGAGTCTACGACCGAATGATGGAAATGGCCGTCATGTCGGGGCGCTTTGGAAGGGCGGGGCTTTAGAGTCTGTGTGAAAACCTCCTTTGGAGTGTCATTCCGAGCCCGTCGCTGTCATCCTGAGCGCAGCGAAGGATCTCGCTCTGGGGTACTCAGGGTATACTCCGCGAGGAATCGCGCTCTGACTGTTTTCAGGGCAGTGCGAGATTCCTCGTCGCCTGCGGTTCCTCGGAATGACACGCCCAACGGGGTGCCCACACGGAATTTACAGCCCCGCCCTTCCTGCGGTTTATTCGCCTTCAACAGGGCTCGCTCTCGAGATATTTGAATTGGGCGTAAGGCAACGCTATGTTAGTCATCGACTGAGGGTCCGGTGAGGGAGATTCCTTCTAATGCTACGGCGCTGGCTATGGGTGGTGGCGCGGTCGATCGCGGTGGGTTGGGCGGTGCTAGTGGTGTTAACCTATCTCGCCGAGCGCCCCCTACTTTTCTTGGCGGGGCCCGTTGTGGGCGCGCACTGGGTGGAGACAGTCGGCCTGACGCTTGACTGCCTGAAGCTTGCGGCAACCGGATGGGCCATCGGTCGAGTGCACCGCGCGGCGCCGCTCCCGGGTGTGTTCGCCTTTGCGGCGACTCTCGTCTTCTTTAATCTCGAACCCTGGTTGCCCTTCGACTTTCCGGGACTCATCAGGCTGGCGTTCGATGCCCTCGAGGACGCCCGCTATTTGGACTCGCTCGCGACTCTTATCTCGCAGCATGTCCTTCTGCTCGGCAGCTTGATCGTGGGGGGCCTGCTCAGCCGCCCGCCACAAACGCCGGTGTCGCTCTTCGGCGAAACGCCTCGATGAGGCGTTCGCATGAACGTAAGTAGCTGCAAGGGAAGGAGAGCCGAAATGCAAAGACGAAGCTTCATCAAAGGTGGAGCCGGCTTGGCCGGCGCGTTGACAGTTGCCAGGTCAAGCCTCACTCGCGCCGACGTACCTGACCACAATTGGGATCGGTACGATTTTGGGTCGGGACCTCCGGTGCGAAATCGGCTCAACCAGGGGCCATTTGGAATCGACCAGGACGAAGGCTGGTTGACCCTCGCGACCACAACCCCTTCAGACCAGCAAGTCAAGAACTTCGGGTTGGGGCTAGTGGGCTACGCGTGGGAAGAAAGCGGCCCCTCCGTTGCCGCCCGGCAGGGGAAAGAAACCCTGGAGCAGCACGTTGAGAAGCTGGCGACGCTGCCTTTTGTCGATCTGCTTTACATCCGCTGCGATTGGCGGGACGTGCAGAACCGGCCCGGCAGGCTTGACCCGATGCCGATCTGGAAGCTGGTGTTTGACGCCGCCAGAGCTTACAACCTTCGAGTTGGATTTCGGGTGCAGCTCTCCAGCCCCAATATCCAGCCCAAACTGGTCTCGATGCCGGACTTCGTCAGGGAAAAGGTGCCGCTTTTCAACATTGGAAGAAAATCGAAGGAGGGCGACAGCGACTTTGACTTTTACGAACCGCAGTATGACCACCCGGAATTCCAGAAGGCGTTCCGTGGCCTTACGGAGCTCTTAGCCGCAGAGTTCGATAACCATCCGCTGCTGGAGTTCATGGACCTCATGATGTACGGCTTCTGGGGAGAGGGTCACACGAGCGACCACCACCCGACACCCTTTCGCGACTATCTGACTGCGGAGCGGACCTTCGTCGGGATGACCGAACTGCAGCCCGAAGCCTTCAAGCGAATTCCAATCGCGGTTAATACGCAGCCGGATATCAGCGGCGTCGGTAATCGCGAAGTGCAGGACAGGGTGGTCCGGGCCGGCGGCTGGTTGAGGTCCGACAGTATCATCGTAGACGAACCCATTCAGATCGAAGAACTGGGCAATCGGCCTCCCTGGCTCGCTGCCATTATCGAGGACGGCGCAAATCGGGATTACCTCCTCAGCGGCGAACTGAAGCGGGACGAAGACGACATGGGTTATAGGATCGACGAGCGCTATCGTGAAGTCGCGGGATTGCATGCCCTCGATATCGGGGCCAACTATTTCGCGTTGTGGACGGAAGCGGACAACCTAAAACGCTATTACGAGAGATATCCTCGTTCGCTCGAATTGATGCAGCGCAGAATGGGGTATCGCGTTCGCCCCTCTTGGATCTGGCAGAGGAAGCGATATGACACGGCAGAACTCGTGCTGGCCATCGCGAACGATGGCGCCGCGGGCGTACCGGGCATCCTGGGTGTGTACGCGGAAACCCCGGATGGAAAAGTCAGGGTCGGTGGAAACCTGGATGCCGGTCAACCCTACGCTGGGAAGGTTCGTCAAGCCTCGTTGGTCTTCCCCAAGGGATTGGACGGCAGGGAACTGCGCCTGCGTGCAGAAATAGAAGTGAAAGGAGTACGCCACCCGGTTCGTTGGGCATGCCGGGAGGCCGTCAATCCCGATGGCTCGTTGACGGTAAGCCTGCGCCGAAACGACGACTCCCGATTCAGGAAGGGAGTTTGAGTAAGCGTCTCGGGGACCCCGCCCCAAATCCGTGTGGCAGGAGTCTCTCCGCGCACGATCTCGCGATCCAGCAAGACTCTAACTCATGGAACAATCATTCCGACCCATCGATCTTGGCCGAGAGATAAAGCGAATACGCCAGGTTATCGAAACGCAAAGCCGCCAGGTTATCGGATTCGAATGAAACCATGGATTCGCGGTTGACCCATCCGGTCCTGAGGCGCTCGAGGTGGCCCGGCTTCAGCGTGAAAGTGACCTCCCGCATCTCGGGGGCCCGCAATGTGAGCTTCACTTCTTTAGGGAGAGGATTGTACACGTCCAGGTGCACCAACACCCGCGGGTAGAAAAAGCGGAATTGCGCCTCCTGTATGTCCGTCTCGGCGGTGCCCAGCGAGAACGTGCTCATGCGGCCGCCCGGAGGGCAAACCTTCCATTGCCCGTCACCCCAATCGATCACGCCCGAAGGATACTGTCCGCGCAGCTCGACGTTGGCCCCGACGTGGGGATTGTCGAAATCGACGATCAGCGGCACGGGCTCGGCGGCGGTCCCCTGAATGTCAACATCTCGCGCATGATCATGCCGGAGGCGGAGCACCCTTGTGGTGTCGTCGAACGTGTAGCCTTCCTGCTCCAAGTCTCCCCGGCGGTCCAGCTTGCGGCCTCCCGACCACACCGATTCCGGCACGAAGTTCAGGCGCAAGACGTCAACCGAGGCCGGATCGAAGGTTGAATAAGTGACCGAGCCCTTTCCGTAGGCGATCTTGGTGACGACCGATTGCGAACCCACCAAGTGCGGTTCGTCCGCCGGGGCCCATTCGGGAACCGCCCAGAAGGCGTCCATCAGGCGGCGCGGACCATCCGCAAATTCGTCGGTAAACCACCATTGATTGCCCCAGGGACTATGCGCGTTGGGAGGCATGCCCTGAAAGTAAGTTACCCAGTTATAGGATCGGAAAGCTTCTTCTTTATAGGTTGCATCACCGGTCTTCGCATAGTAGAGGGCCTCGACGGCAGCCAGGCGGGAGGTATGGCTGTCGCAGCACTCGTTAGGCTCATTGCAGCAGAAGTGTTTGCCGTCGCCTTGCTCTGTGGTCACCGTAGCGCCGTGGACGATGTACTTGGGCCACTTGGGAGTGGTTTTGACCCATTCGATAAGCTTGCGGACGTTGTCGCGCCATTCCGGATCCTTCTCCGGGTTGAGAAGCACATAACGCGCGTACTCCAGCGGAATGACCTGGTTCATGTTCTGCATGCTGGGTGTGACATCCTCGAAATACCCGACCCAGACGTTGTTCTTCATCGGATACTTGTGCAACCACTCCCAGGCCGCCTGGCGGACCTGCCGGTACCGGACGACATCGCCCTGGTCGAGCCGGATCAACTCGTCAAAGAGCATGATGGGCTCGACGACATTCGCGGAGTAGGGACCCATTCCGGGGCCCTCGACCTTTCCATCGCGGGCGTAGCAGCGCACCGGCCAGGGCGAGTTTTGCGCGTCCCCGGTTTTGTAGTTCTTTGCAAGCGCGGCGGCGCAACGGATGGCGGCCTGAAGGTACTTCGAGTTGCCGGTCATCTCGTAAAAGCGGAGGTAAGCGTAACCATCCTCGCCGACGATGGGCGGTTCGAGGTAATCCTCCCCGTGGCGACTCCATCCCGTGTAGCGGCGGTCGCCGGGATTGGCCGACGTGTACGGCACGCCGCCCCACACATAGTTCTTCGGGGTCAGGCCGTTTTCCAGCTCGTAATCTATAAAGTCCTGTAGGAAAGTAATCGTGTTCGGGTCGCCGGTGTAGGGATAGAGCCGCTCGATGAAGCCCTGCATCATCGCGCGAAGGTAGGCCGTGGAGTTCACCCAGTGCCATTCCGGCTGCATCTCGAAAGATGCGCGATCGAAATCGAAGCAGCAGAAGAAGTATTGATAGCGGTAACGGTTGTAGAGATCCCAGAGGATGCTCCACTGCGTGAGGAAGTGGGAACTGTAGGAATAGCCGGGGTTATCGGGCATGGGCCAGGGTAACAGTTTTCCGTCGGCGTCGAGCTGAACGGGCCGGCCCGCGATCGTGGCGGCATCCACCTTCGAAATAACCCGGAAGGGCTCCTGCGCCACTGCCACGGCGGTTGTGAAGAGCAGCAGAACAACGGCGAACCTGATAGCTGGTTTCATGTTCATTCCTTTGGGTTCCGGCTATGCCGGGTAAGGACAGGACGGTGTTACATTTCACAATCAGAACGGTGGCGGCAAGGACTATTCCGGAGCCGACCATCGCCACCGTGCTCAGCCGCTCGCCCAGCAGTTGTACAAGGGCCGATTGAGATTGTAATACAATGAAATCTTGTTCGTGCAGCATATATCATATCTACTGACAGACGACGCTTCCAGTTCTACCGGAGGCGAGGTCCTTACCAAAAGGGATTCAGAATGGAACTTCATACGCGAAGCTCAAAATTGTGCGGGATGCGAAATTGCTGCTTAGCGACGGTGTGGGCGTGTCTGGCTCTGTCGGCGGCGGTTGCCGCTGAAGACGTCTACGTAAATGCCCAGGTGCCTTGGCACCCAGCCGTGCTGGATGCCCAGGGGCGGCTGCTGGCCTGGTATCAACCGGAAAAGAACCTCGGCTACGATAAGGTGCTCCGGCTGGGTTGGGATTTCATCGAACACAAAGTGCCGAATGACACGCGCTCCGGTACAGGACTGAAGATTTATTTGATCAACGCCGTCATGGACGGGCGGACGTTGCAGGGGGCAAACTGGCAGCATAACCCGGCCATGGTTTTTGCCTCCTTCGTGGACTCACTTGTCGGCTGGTATCCCTATTCCGGGGATCAGGAAGCGGTACAAGTGGTGCGGGAGATGCTCGACCACCAACTCGCGCACGGAACCACACCTTCGGATTGGGAGTGGCCCGGCGTTCCCTTCGCCACCAATTGCGACGACCAGCCGGATTACGGGCACTGCATTCAGGACATGCCGCAGGAGTTCTTTGGCGGCATCGAGACCGACAAGATCGGCGAGTTGGGCACAGGCTACGCGCTCTTCTACAAGCTGACGGGTGACCGCAAGTACCTGGAAGCCGCGATTCGCTGCGCCAACGCCTTGGCGAAACATGTGCGCCCGGGAGATGCGGAGCACACGCCCTGGCCTTTCCGCGTGGACGCGCGCACCGGTGTGACGTTGGCGCTCGAAGAGTACGGAGGGGACGTGGCGGGTTCTTTGCGGCTCTTCGAAGCATTGCTGCAGATCAACGCGGGTGATACCCAGCTTTACCGAAAGGCACGTGACATGGCGTGGCGATGGATGGTAGAAAACCTGTTCAACCGGGACAGCGCGGCGTGGAACAAGTGGACGGGTTACTTCGAAGACGTGCCGCGTCACCCGGACGACTTCAACCAGCTCACTCCCATGGCGGCATCTTACTATATTCTGGCCCACGAGAACCCGGCGGACACTGACCCGCAGTGGATGACCCACGTGGGTGATCTTCTGGATCTGGTGAAGGCTCGCCTCGGTCGCGGCCCATTTTTCGCCGCGCAGGCGATCGACGAGCAGACCACTCCGGATGGCAAGTTCGCCTGCTGCTCGCGGGCCGGCCAAGGAGACCATACCGCGCGCTGGGCCGCCATTAATGCCATGTATTTCGAAAAAGCGCACGACGGACAGGCGCGTGAGAACGCGTTCCGATCTCTCAACTATGCCACTTATTTTGCCCGCTCGGATGGCCTCATCGCCTGCTGCGGCGGTGATTACTCGGATCCCTACTGGTTCAGCGACGGGTATTCGGACTACCTGCGCCATTTTCAGTGGGCCATGGGAGCGATTCCCGATTTTGCACCTGCCGGCCAGGATCACATCCTCCGTTCCAGTTCTGTCGTACAGATGGTGAAGTATGGTGAACGCAGCGTGCAATACCGCACCTTCGACACGGCCGCTACCGAAGTTCTCCGCCTGAGTTTCAAGCCTCTGCGCGTGACCGCTGGAGGAGCTGCATTAAATCAGCGGGGCGATACTCGCGAGACGGGCTACACCATCCAACCCTTACCCGGTGGCGACTGGATCGTCCGCGTTCGCCACGTGAATTCCGGCGAAATCAACCTCGGGGGCTGACTACTTGAGGAGCTCAGCCGAACATCACCATGGTCGGATCTCTTCCGAGCTGTCATTCTGAGCGCAGCGAAGAATCTCGCCCTGAGCGAGTAGCGCGGACCACCGCTTCTGTGGTCCGCGGCTTTTTCTTCATGGCCAGCGAGATCGTGGTCGGATGCACCGGCGCGCAAATGCCGTAGCGCAGTGCGGCCGAGCCGGAACCCAACAGGGCCGATACGGTGGTAGCGCAGAGGTGCGCGTAGTGTGCGCTCCTCTGCAGCCCTTTGCCCGTTCATGTGTTTTTACGACTGGATGTTAATAACACGGTCGTTGTTGCCATGTTAAGAACCGCGGAGGAATCCGTCGGCTGACGGATACCTCCGCGCTACCCTGCTCACCTAGAATGTCGATGTGGCCAGACCCTTTATTTACGAGGCTGTCGCGGACAAGCACGAAAAGAGCTTGCCAGAAAAACAAGAATTTACGAACTTGCAATGCAGAGGTATCCGCCAGCCGGCGGATTCCTGTGCGGCCATTGGTCACGGAGGAAGACCCAAGCCGGCAGGTAGAAAGGATGCAGCCCCCGGGCCCGGTTGAAGACACGCGCCAGCAGGGCGACGTCAGGCTCGGTGAGTCACTCTCGCCGTTTGAGGAGGCGCACAGCGATGAAGAAATACCGATCGGAAAGGAAGGGACGCCGGAGCTTTGACACCGCGACAGAATACGGCACGGTGGCGATGCTGGCCAGAGAAAAGACGCGGACCGCAAATGCGGCGGTCCGCGCTACTTGCTTGCCAGTGATGTACGGGCGTCAACCCCCCCCCCGGGTCTAAAAGGAGTATCCCAAAATCTGGGGAAAGTCAGTTATGATTGGCTGCGGCGACTTTCATAAGGACAAGGTTCTTTTGGCTCTGCCTCGCGTACTCAGTGTGTCATTACCGCGCCCTCTGACCGCTCATCCGGCAATTGGGAAACCCCGGCGGAAGTCGAGGAATCGGTGCGGTATCATTCAGTGAATAGTGCCTGGAGACGTTGATGAAGACAGAACGACTCGGCAAGCTGATCCGTCGTCAAGTGTTGGACGAGGACCAAACCAGGTCAGTGCGGCAAAGTTCGTTGGTTGTCCTGGAAGAAGTGGGAATTCTGATCGAGCACCCGAGGGCATTGGCGCTGCTGGCGGAGGCGGGCGCAACGGTAAACCCTAATTCTCACCATGTGAAAATCCCGGCGTCGCTGGTGGAGAAATCTCTGCGCACAGTCCCGTCTGAATTTCTCCTCACCGGCCAACATCCGTCAAAGGATATGGTCCTCAGTGTTCAGAGCCCGCCGCTCGGGCGGCCGGTGATGTCGCTTGATTGGATCGTGGATTACGGTGTGAAGAGGCGCCGCGAAGTGACCAGGAAAGACCTTGACCTCTGGGTTCGCGTAGTCGATGCGTTGCCGAATCTTGCCCTGGTTACGGGAATCTATCCCTGGGATGTGCCGCTCGAGACGCGCGACGTTTGGGCTGCCGAAGCAATGCTCCGGCTTTCCTCTAAGCCCATCCTCATGGCTCCGTATTCAGGCCGAACCGTCGAATGGGTGGCACGCATGCTGAGCGTGCTTCCGGACCAAAGAGCGCCTAAGGCCGTAATCTTCTCCTCTTGTAACAGCCCGCTCATTTACTCGAAAAGCCAGATGGATGGGCTGCTCGCGGCGGCTGATCATGACTTGCCCGTGATGGTCAATTCCTCCGCGGTAACGGGTGTCACGGCGCCCATTACGCGGGCGGGAACCTTGACGATTATGAATGCGGAAATACTGGCGGGCATCGTGGTGGCGCAACTTGCCAAGCCGGGAACGAAAGTGATCTATGCCGGTCATCCCGTCATACTCGACATGCACACCAGCATCGCTTCCATGGGGAATACTGACGTTGGCCTGTTGGCCGCCGCGCTGGTGGATTTGGGCAAAAGCTACGGGATTCCCACGGCTAGCAATGGGCTAACGACGGACTCGCATGCTTGTGACGAACAGGCGGCTCTGGAGAAGCTGATTACTGGCTATCTCGCGGTTTTGAGCGGTGCGGCGTTGAATGGAGGAGCGGGAAGCCTGGCCGCCGTGGGCACGGCGAGCCTGGAGCAACTGATCATAGATGATGACATCTACGAGCGGATCCTGCGCATGTGCGAGGGGATTGACGTCAACCCCGATACGCTTGGGTTGGAAGTTATAGCGGCGGTCGGCCCCAGCCGCCAATTCCTTGCGGAGCCACATACGCTTAAATACCTGCGGCAGGAATTCTTCCCGTCCAAGCTGGCCACTCGCCTCAATCCTGAGGCCTGGATGGAAGCCGGCGCGAAAGACTCCGCTGAGGTGGCCGCCGGGCGCGTGAAGGCGATACTGAGTGGCGCGCCCGAAGTACGCCTGGAACCGCACGTCGTGGCTGAGTTGAGTCACATTGTGGCCTTGGCGGAAAAACAGACCGGCAACCCGGCCTGACCTCTCAATCGTGGAGGGTCGCAGATGCCCAAGTGCAGTCAGGAATTCCACTGGGCGGCGATGAAATCCCGAAACTCTCGATCGGAACGGATCCGCAAGTTAGAAACAGCCAGGAACAGCCCCTCCCGCGGCAACTTCCGAAGGACCTCCGGTAATTGTTCAAAGCAGTAGTCGACGTGCAGGATGAGACGGGACTTCTCCAGTGTCTCCTTTAACACAGGTAATGCGTCAAGGAGTGTCGGGCCGCCCTGCTCCATATAGATCTCCAAGCCCGCGATATTCGGCACGCTCAGCACGTCCCGGTAGTGCTTGTATCCTGTGCTATGCAGGTGGAAGAGCACGTACGGACCAAGGTGCTTGACCACTTCAGCGTTGCCTTCCATAAAGATATCGCGGTACATCGCAGGGGAGCACATGCCCATAGCGTCTTCCTGGATCACCTGAGTCTTGCCGGGCGCCCAATAGCCATACTTGTGGCCGTACCCACCCAGCTTTGGCTTCACGATGGAATAGTGCAAGTCGAGCGCTTGGAGGAGGAGGCGATTCACCCGTTGTGCCGCCTTCTTTATGACGCCAGGGTTATCGTGGAGATCCATCAAGAAATTGGGCAATCCCCGCATAGCCGCCAGCACGTCGGAACAGCCGCGAAGAATCGTGGGGCTGATCCAGCAGTCGGGCGGCACCTGGTTTTCGAGCCGCTCGGTCTGGCATCGGAGACAGTCGAACCACCCGTTCTCCCCGGGAATGGGAACCGCTTCTAATCCTTCCGCTGAATCAACAAAGTGGACGGGCGCAAGTGACCCTTCTGCGTATCGCACTGGGCAACCACACAAAGCTTCAAGCCAGGGGATCCCCCGCCAAGCCGCAGAAAACGCAATCTGGTCGTCACAGGAAACCTCCCGGTCGCGATTCCGGAACCAATAGTCATATTCGGTCACAGTCAAATCCGGAGTGACGTCCTCCGGTTTCACCAGAGTGCGTGGAAAGGGCCGACGCAGGAAATTGATGGGCAGGAAAACGGCATCGCTATAAATGCCTACAACGGGACGGCGTGAAGTTTTCCGGTCCCAGAAGCAGTCCTGGAAGCGCTGAATTGTTTCTTGTAGTTGGGCCTCACTTCTCATGGCTCTAACTCCTACGTTTCCGCTTTGTTCCCGGGTGTTGGAGCAACCCTTGCGGTTGTCCATGGCGACCACCAGCGCTGCCCCCTACACATGCCTTTTTAATTCAGGCACCAACCGTGTAATATAGACGAACGGCTCACAAGGAGTTTAAATGTTCTCTGCCACCCGTCTTCGCGACTGGAATCTTCTGCTGGTCTGCAACCTGATTTGGGCCAGCCAGTTTGTGATGGTTAAACTCGTGCAGCAGCAGATGGGTCCGCTATTTGCCACTTTCTTCCCCATTGCGCTTGCCATGCTCCTTCTCATCCCCGTGGTGCGACGAGAACGGAGTAACACTCCGGGAGGAGGTGGGCGCATTCCCACCCGCGACATACTCCAGTTCATTCTCATTGGTGTTTTCGGACAAGTCGTGGCGCAACTGTTTATCACCTGGGGCGTCCGCTGGTCGCTGGCTTCCAACGCGGCGCTCCTCATGCTCGCACTTCCCATATCGACGGCCGTCATGGCGTACTTCTTCCTCGGAGAGCGTATGACGAAGGTCCGTTGGTTCAGCTTCGCGCTGGCTCTGGCCGGCGTGCTGGAATGTTCGGGGGTGGACTGGAAAGAGCTAAACCTGGTTAGCGTCCGGTTCCTGCTGGGCAATCTCATGATCTTTCTAAGTGTGAACGGCAGCGCATTTTACAACGTTTACAGCAAGAAACTCTTGCGCAAGTATTCGCCCTTGCAGGTACTGCTCTACAGCTATTACGCCGTCTTCGCCCTTCTTTGCCCCATCACGGCATACTCGGAGCCCGGGGGGTTCACCAATCTGCCGCATTACAACAAAGTGGTGTGGCTGGGCTTGGTGATGCTTGCGCTCTTCCAGTACTTTCTCTCGATGATCATATTCCTCAATGTGCTTACCCGCCTCGACGCCACGCAAGCCGCAGTTTCAAACTACTTGATTCCCTTTTTCGGCGTAGTCATTGCGGCCATAGTGCTTCACGAGCGACTCACTAAATTCATGATAGTCGGCGGCGTCCTGGTCCTTGCCAGCACCCTTTTGGTGACCGTGTACGAGGAGCAGCAGGCGCAGCAAACCGCGGAGACGATACCCGGCAAGTGACGCTCAACTCTGCGGAGGAAGACCTGAGCCGAATCCGCCGTCCACCACCACGGCTGATCCGGTCATGAAAGAAGCGTCGTCACTGGCAAGGAAGGCGGCCACCCGCGCGACGTCCTCGGGTTTGCCAATCCTCCACAGGGCGTGGAGTTTCCCCGCCGCGACGCGCGCTGCCGCCGGGTCAGGCTGCACCTCGAAGTATCCCCAGGCGAGACCCGCATCGATGTATCCCGGACAGATGCAATTGACGCGAATGCCTTCTTTGCCGTGGTCAATGGCCATGGCCTTGGTGAGAGCGATGATCGCCCCTTTCGTGGCGCAATAGCCTGCGCATTGCGGTTCTACAAAGAATCCATTCACCGAAGCCATGTTGATGATGCAGCCCTTCACGCGCCGCAGAGAAGGCAGGAAGTATTTGGCGCAGAGAAAAATGCCGCCCACGTTTACGGCCATCTCGCGGTTCCACTCCTCTACCGTAGTATCTTCCACGGTCTTGTTCACCTGGATCGCGGCGTTGCTGCAAAGGACGTGGACTTGCGTGTAAGCCTCCAGCGTGGTTTGGAGCAGGCGCTGGACCGAGGCGGGGTCCGCAACGTCGGTCGGAACAGCCATCGCCTGGCCACCCGCCGCGGCGATCTGCTTTGCCGTTTCCTCGGCGCCACCAGCGTTAATGTCGGCTATCACGACGCGGGCGCCTTCTCGCGCGAACTCGAGCGCGCAGGCGCGACCAATCCCAGAACCCGCCCCAGTTACCACCGCAACCCGATCTTTGAGCTTCATAGTTCCTCCTGTAACCCATCCAGTTTTCGCAAGGCTCCCTCGTACCCCTCCTCACCCCGATATACGGTGGCGGCAACTTCCACCGAGAATCGTTCGCCCGGGGGAAGGGTACGATGTGTGTTCTGGCGAACTGCGTCGGCTAGCTTATTGGGGTAGCTCGTCCACGGCTCGAGAATGATGTGGTGGTAGCCACGCCATCCGCCATAGACGAGCCACATCCAGAGGTAAGGGCATTCTGCGTGGGGGAACTTCAATAGAAACCCCTCTCCAGTGCGACTGTCCTCGACGGCGTACCAGCCCGCCTGGAGGTCAAGCGCATAGTGCCCGCAGGCGACCTTGGCCTCGATGCTCTGTACGCGGCTCATGTCAACAACACCTGTCGGCGTTTCCAGCAGAGGCCAGGCATAACGCTGTTCGGGCGTTCCCAGTCGCGGGTCGGTGGCTTGACCCACCATTCCCGTTTTGGCTGGGATCCTCAATATCAGATTTTCGTGGGCTTCCAGAGCCGGGTGCGTTCCCCAAATAAAATCCAGCGGCAGTGGCCCCAGATTCGTGATCTCGTACCGCATGCGAAGGACAGGCGATTTTGCCATCAGGGTCACGGTCTTCTCCGCTCTCACGGGGCTGATCGGCCCATAAGCAGTGAGTGTAACAAAAACCTTCTCAGCGTCCTCAGCGGCCGCCTTCAGTTGCCACTTGAGCGACCGCAGTTCTCCCAGGGCCGGATATTGCTCGCCGCGGTAATCACACCCGTCACAGGTTGGAAATCCGTCGTCCCAACCCCCGCACCAGTAGTTGTCGAAGTTCGCGTCGATCGGATACGTTTGGGGAAGAATCCGCGGGTTGTGCCAGAGGATATTGCGGCCCGCGGCTTTCCATACCAGGTCATAGATCTTAGCCCCGACAGTGGGAAGTACGCTGGCTCGGAGCGAATCACTCTCCAGCACCACGGCCGGGACATCGTTAATCTTCGCTTGCAGGTTCAAGTTCGTCGGCATTAGATTACCTCTCAGAAAGGACTCCTGCGGCCGCTATGCCCGTGGGCAATTATCTTAGCGCATACGGGGTAACCGCAAGGGTCGCCCCTGCAGCGGGCGAGACGCGGGCGCTCCACAAGCTACGGAGCGGTGGCTTTGCCCAACCGTTCAGCATCGGCCCTCTCACGGTCGGCCTCCGCCCGCCGCCCAAGCAAGCCGTAAACATCCGCCAATCTCCAGTGAACTTGCGGGTCGGCGGAACGCAACTCGGCGGCAACTTGGAGATGGGCCAGGCACTTCTCGTACTCTTTATCCTTGAACTCGCTCTGGGCGAGAACGACTGCATCGCTGAAAAGGAGGCTCGCAGTGTCCTCGTCCTGAGGATTCAGTTGATGCGCGTGGCGGAGTGCGGCGTACGAGAGCTCATGTTCGCCCAGACTGTAAAGGGTTGCGCCCAGCAGAGCGCAGGAGCCAAAGAAGTCAGGACGTATCGCCACCGCCTTCTCCAGGGGCGCGCGAGCCTCCCTGTAGCGGCGAAGCCGGAAATAAGTAAGCCCAAGGTCGTGCTGGATCTCGGAGGAGTCCGGGTCGAGGCGCGCTGCCTGTTCCAGCGGCTCGACGGCTTCCGCGAAAAACCCATGCCTGCCGTACAGCAATCCCAACGTCGCGAGTTTGTCCGGATCTCGTGAGTCGAGCAGTTGCCGGCACGTCTCGCTCGCCTCGCTGAGGCCGTGCGTTTCCAATTCCCGGCCGCAGACCACGGCCACTTGCGAAGCCGCATCGACGCTCGTGCGTAATTGCGAAGCTAGATTGTACTCGCTTTCCGCCTTGGCGCGATGCCCCTGTTTTTGATACACGCGCGCCAAGTGGTCGTGCACGCGGTAATCGCGCGGATTCGCCGCCGCGGCGGTGCGCAACCATTTCTCGGCTTCCTGAAAATTCCCCTTCTGCAGGTAGGCAGATCCGAGGTAGTAGGCAGTGTCCGTGAAAGGAGGACGCGCGGCGATGCTCCGCAGTTTGCGGATGGCGGATTCCGTGTCACCTTCCAGCAGATCAATTCTGCCCAGGTAATAAACCACCTGCGCATCTTCGCCCGCCTCCTGCCGCACCCGTTCGAACTCGGTGCGTGCTTCCGGGAGCTTCAACAAGGCAAACCAACAAACCGCCAGTTGATAGCGGGCCCGGACGTGGCTCGGCTCAAGCGCGAGTGCAGCTTGGAATTCGGCGGCGGCCTCGCGATACCTCTCGTCTTTCACAAGCTCGTATCCCTTTCCCAGGTGCGCGGCAGCCGTGCTCGCCGGATTGGCGCCGGTTTTCTCCTGGGGCGTTGCGGACGAAGGGGCGACGAGCCAATTGAGAGCCAGCAGACAAAAGGCGATGACGAGTGACGAGTGGCGAGTGACGAGCAAGTCGGAGACCTCAGAGCAGTCGCTCATGCCCGTCGGCTGACGGGCACCCAGAAACCATGAAAATAGCCCGCCGACGGACGTGGCGCGGGCGTCCCGCCCGCGGTCGGCGGGAGCGTCCCGCTCCCGCGCACGGGCAGGATGCCCGTGCCACGGCGGGCGAGACGCCCGCCCTACGATTTTCAGAGCAGTCGCTCATGCCCGTCGGCTGACGGGCACCCAGAAACCATGAAGCACCCGGGAGCGCGGGCATCCTGCCCGCAGCGTGCATGCGATTGCGGCGCGATGGGCGGGCAGGATGCCCGCGCTCCCGGGTATCTTCAAAGCAGTGACGAGTGACGAGTGACGAGCAAGAGCGGATCGTCGTTACTCGCCGGTCGCCAGGTGTCACTGCCCTCGTGTAACAAGTGACGAGTGACGAGTGACGAGCGGGTGCGGATCGTCGCAACTCGACAGTCGTCGCTTGTCACTGCCCATTATACGGTCAGCGGTAAGAAACGCCAAGGCGGGCTTTAAGAAGTGACGAGTGATGAGTGACGAGTGACCAGCAAGTGCGAGGCCCCGGGGAAGTGACGAGTGACAAGTGACAAGCAAGTCCGATCCCCTGGAGAAATGACGGGCAATTCCGCCCGGTTACAAGGGCGAGCGATGAATGCTGAGACACGAGCAGGTGCGGACGGTCACAACTCCTCACTCGTCACTTGTCAGTGCCCCTCGGCGACACCAAGGTTGAAAAGCATTCCGTCACGTTATATTCTGTCTGCGCGATCTCCGCGGGAAGTAGTGTGCTTCGCCTGCGGGAAATAATCTACGATGGACGGTATATAACTATGAAACTTGATGCCCGGCGTGAGAAGCTGCTCAGACGCACATTCCTGGATTATCAATCGTCGGCAGAGTTCTTGCGTCACCCCTTGATCTTGGACCGCGCAGACGGCCTTTACTATTGGGACTCGGAGGGCAAGCGCTATTTCGACGCTATCGGTGGGATCTTTGTGGCAACGCTCGGACATCGCCACCCGCGATTGGTCGCTGCCCTGGAGCGGCAGATGGCGAAAATGACCTTCGCGCCACCCCTGCATGGGATCGCCGATATTGCTCTGGACTTTGTCGAGAAGATTGGAACCGTCACGCCAGGAAACCTCAAGTACGTGAAGCCTTTCAGCGGAGGCTCGGAGGCAGTCGAGTCCGCCATCAAGTTTGTGCGGCAGTACTTCAAGCAGACCGGCCACCCCGGGAAGTACAAGTTCATAAGCCGGTACCTCGGGTACCACGGGGGCACCGCCGGGGCGATGTCCGCCAGCGGCACGGGAGCACGCAAAACCAAGTTCGAACCGCAAATGCCGGGGTTCCTGAAAGTTTTCCCGCCGACATACTATCGTGATCGTTTCGAGTCGTGGCAAGAATGCAATCGCTTCTGTGCCCGGATGGTCGAGGATGTCATCGTCAATGAGGATCCTGAGACGGTCGCGGGCTTCATCGTGGAGCCGATCGGCAACACCGGCGGCATCATCACTCCCACGGAAGAGTACTTCCAAATCCTGCGGGAGATCTGCACTCGCTACAACGTCATGCTCATCTACGACGAGATTATAACGGGAATCGGGAAGACTGGTTCCATGTTCGCCGCCCAGACCTTTGGCGTCACGCCGGACTTGATTTGTTGTGGCAAGGGCTTGTCGAGCGGGATGATGCCTATCGGCGCCATGATCGCCCGGGAAGATTTGGCCGATGCTTTCTGGGGCAACGCTGAGGACGACTTGCACTTTGCGCACGGCCACACTTTTGCCGGAAACCCCATGGCCTGTGCGGTGGGAATAGCCGTGGTGGATGAGATAGTCGAGAATAAGTTGGCCGAGAAGGCCAGGGAGATGGGCGAGTACCTGGCCGGCAAGCTGCAAGAACTGACGAAGTACGGCGTGGTGCGGGAAGTTCGCGGAAAGGGCATTCTGAGGGGTGTCGAGCTCGTCAAGAACACCGAGACGATGGAACCCTTCCCCGAGTTAGGAAAGGCTATGAAGCGCACCGCGCTCGAGAATGGCCTGATCATGCGCATCGATCCAACCTGGTTTGCCGTGGCTCCGGCGCTTATCGCCAGCAAGCCGGAGATCGATGAGATGTGCAGCCTGATTGAACGCTCGTTGCAGCAGGCGCTGGAAGCGGTGGGTAGCCGAAAGGGTGCGGCCGTCTGAGCGCCGAGGAGCAGAAACGAAACTCAATTGGCAACGGGCAAATGCTAAAGGCTGAAGCCGTACAAGCTGCTTAACTAAACGTTTCCAGCAGCCTCCATCCAGACTCGACGAACTGGCTGAGCGTTCGTTGCGTGACTCCAAAGCTGACGAATTCGCTTGGCGCCATTCCGTTTTGTTCGTAGGAACGCGCGAACTCGGGCATCTGGCACAAGCGCTCGATGACGTCAGTGGGGATCGGCATTTCGATCCGTTCTTCCCGCGGTAAATCCTGCGTAACGAAGATCTCCTGGTAAGGCGGGGCAATAGACATCAAGAGGTCGGCGCCTGCCAGCTCCGTCAAATGATAGTCTCCGCGGAGAGCCGCTATCAGGAGCACGGCCTCGTAACCGCGCTCACGATAGAGCCCGTAGGCGCGTTTGGTGACGGCCAAACCGGCCTGGCGGATATCACACTCGCTGACTGCTACCTGGTTATCGTGCGCGACTTCTCGCAGGTAGTCGTCCAGGCGACCGATCATGATCACCGCGAAACACTTTCCCGGCTCGATGGCCCCCTCGCGAGCTCGACGGATTCCCGCGCGGTACCGCTCCGCGATGGCCACGGCCTGCGGCACTGTGAAGCTGACTGTCAGCGTAACCGTGATTCCCTCTGCCGCACAATCTTCCAACACATCCAAGCCGGCGCCGGTGGCTGGCAACTTGACGGCGATATTCGGAGCCCATTTGTGGAAGCGCTTGGCCATTGCGTGCATCGCATCGCGGTCGCCCGCGCGCGAAGGGTTGACCTGAGCGCACACGTACCCCCTGGCGCCCTGGCTCGCCTGGTAGTGCGGCAGTAACTTCTCCGCTGTCCGCGTTACCACAATCTGCATGAGCGCCTCTGCCTTTGACTCGGCCGGAAGACGCTGGGCAAGCACAGGTTCGATGTCGGCCGCCCACAATCCCCGGTTGCGCGTCAACGCCAGATTCGCCAGAAAAGGATTGGTGGTGACGCCGATGGCGCCGCGTTTCAAGCCAATCTCCAATTCTGCAGGGTCCGCAGAGTCGTGCCACCATTTCGTGCGCGTCTCTCCTATCACCCAATCGAGGTATGTACCGTGTGCCATTTGCCTCCTTGCTGTGGCGGCGCTATCTGAGCGCCGGAACTCCTGCGAATTTAACACCCCGGTCAGAGAACCGCCGCCGGCGGTCAGCGACCGTCGCTACAAGGATCAATCCCGGGTACTGTCTTAATTTGGGCGGTAACGCCGGCTTCCAGCCGGCACTGGAGCCGCCAAGATGGCGGCGCTACGGCCAAATTAGGACAGCACGCAATCCCGCTTTCTTTTCCGACGCGATATAGTAACATACGATCCGTCATTTCACGCCGCAGAAGGAAGTACGGCGCGAGTCAAAAATAGGAGGACTCATGTCACAGATTGGATTCATCGGACTGGGCATCATGGGAAAGCCTATGGCCCGAAATCTTCTCAAAGCGGGCCATTCACTTATTGTGTATGACTTGCGGCCCGGCCCGCTCATGGAATTGCGGGAAGCGGGCGCAACCCCGGCGGCTTCATGCCGTGACGCCGCAGCTCAATCCGAGATTATCATCACCATGCTTCCGGATGGGCGCGACGTTGAGATTGCGATTTTAGGCCCCGACGGCGTTCTCGCGGGCGCACGCAAAGGCGCCTTGATAGTGGATATGAGCTCCATCAGTCCCACCGTGTCGCAGAAGGTTGCTGCGGCGTGCGCTGCGCAGGGCGTGGAGTTTTTGGACGCTCCCGTGAGCGGCGGAGAGCCTAAGGCGGTTGACGGGACGCTGGCGATCATGGTGGGCGGCGCACCTACAGCCTTCGAGAAAGCCCGCCCGATTCTCGAGAGGATGGGCTCCGCGGTGACGCTGACCGGACCCGTGGGCGCCGGCAACACCACAAAGTTGGCAAATCAGATCATGGTGGCATGCAACATTGCCGCCATGGGGGAAGCCCTGGTGTTGGCGACGCGCGCCGGCCTCGATCCGGAAATTGTCTTCAATGCTGTCAAGGGTGGCTTGGCGGGCAGCACGGTACTCAACGTCAAGGCCCCCATGCTGATCGCGCGCAATTTCAAACCCGGGTTTAGGATCGAGTTGCACCAGAAAGACCTGCGCAACGCGCTTCTGGCTGCCGAGTCGCTGAAGGTTTCTCTCCCTCTAACCAGTCTCGTGCAGCAGATGCTTATGGCGCTGATGAACGAGGGCAAGGGCCAACTGGATCACTCCGCGATCGCGCAATTCATTGAGCGCATGGCCGGTATAGAGGTAAAGAAGGAGTTGGCTGCCGCGGCGTGAAGCGGTTTGGGGAGTCAGGACTGAAGGGCTTGGCGGGTATACCGCACGGCTTGCTGGAAACCTTCTTTGCCGGTCCGGCTGGCCTCTTCGATGCCTACCCAGCCGGCGTAACCTTGTTCGCGCAATCGCGACAGCACCTCCCGGATGGGGGCAAGACCCGATCCCACCGGTACGAACTCAAATACTCCCACACGCCGCACGTCGTTGACGTGGACGTAACCAATTCGTGAACGGACCTTTTCGAATAGGGCTAGCGTGTCTTCGCCCGCCACCAGCGGATTAGCGATATCGAATTGTACGCCTACGGGTACGTCACGCAATCCCTCCATGACTCGAAGGAAAACCTCGCCCTGCATGGCGAAGTCGAAGTGCGTCCAGATGGCTGCCTTGGTATGGTTCTCGACGTTCAGCCGCAACCCCATGCTATCCGCCTCCCCGGCCGCCTGGCGGATGCCCTCGACCACCCATTGAATACCGTCCTCAACTTTCACCCCGGGCCATTGCTGGCCCGTGAGCGCGCGTACGGAGGGGGCTCCCAACTCGCGTGCGACCTCGAGGCTCTTGAGCAGGTTTGCGAGTTCGCGTTGGCGCGCCTCCGGATCGGGATGGGCGAAATCCGAGTAGCCGGTATAGTTGCTGACGGCCAAGCCGCGCGCTTCGGCCAGGCGCAGAAATTCAGTTGGTGTGGCGGGCCCCAAGGGCTTGACGAGGAGCGGCCCACACTCAATACCGTCCAAACCAAGTTCGACGGCGAAATCCATCCACTCGGCCAGGGTCATCTGCCCTTGCGAGATGGCCCCAAAATAAGATACCGGAAGGCAGCTCAGTCGCATTGAATCCTGAAAGCATCTAAGATGTGACGTACCCTCATCGTGAATACCGAAATCACAAAATATCACACCCGCCACTAATCTCTCAACTCTTTGGCCCACGGCAGACACCTGCGGTCCGTGCTACCCAGGACATTATTCAACAATCGCTTGACGATTTTGTGGGATTCGTTATAGATGTAATAAACCCGCTGAAAGGAGCACTCCATGGAACTGTACGATCGCGCATATCAGATTCAATCGTTGTTTGACGGACGTAATCTGTTCCAGTATCTGCTCGCCGGCCGGAATACTGTCTTGATCGATACGGGCATTGCCGAGACGCCTGAAAAAGTGATTTTCCCGTACATGGAGCGGCTGGGGCTGGCTCCTGACAAACTTACATTCGCTGTGACCACCCATTCGGACCTTGACCATCAAGGTGGAAATGACGCCATCAAGGTTGCATCGCCGCGAACCCTCTTGAGCTGTGGCGAGGCCGACCGCGAATTAGTTGAAGCCCCCCGGCAATTATATGATCGCCGCTACAACTTTCTCCGGAAGGAGCATGACGTGGGCTTCGATCCGGACCCGGGGCCTGACGCGGGACGGTTCCGCCACATGGACGTGACCTTCTCAGGGGGAGAGAAGATCCATTTGGACGATGATTGGGCACTCGACGTATTGCACGTGCCGGGCCACTCGCATGGGCATCTCGCCTTGTATGACAGCAAGCACAAGAGCGCCTTTGTAGGCGATGCCGTCCACGGGCGCGGTTGTCCGAAAGCAACGGGCGGGTTGGCGATTCCCGTCACGTACTACTACGTCGACACATATCTCAGCACCCTCCGCTACCTCGAGAGTCTCGAGATCGAAACGCTATATTCCGGGCATTGGCCCATTATGACCGGCGATGAAATCCGCGACTTCATCAGCGACTCGCGTCAAACCGTGGAAATCTTCGATCATACCATTCTATCCAGTCTCGGGAAGCGTACCTCGGGACTCACTATGAAAGAGCTCATTGATGCGGTGTCGAATGCCGTGGGTGACTGGCCAAAAGAGACTTGGTCGCTCGCCATGTTTTCGGTGAATGGTCACATGGACCGGCTGCGACAGTTGGGTAAAGTCCGCGCGATTCAGGGCGCGTGGCCGGTGAAGTGGGAGCTGGCTTAAAAAGCTCAAAGGAGAGCTGGAAAATGCTCAGAGCCATTCGTTGTTTGCGGGGAATTGTTTGTGGTTCCGCGCTGCTGCTGTCAACGGCGGCGCTGCTTAACGCGCAGAATTACGTGAATGCCCAGTTGCCATGGCATGATCGAGTGATTGATTCCGAGGGCAAGCTGCTTGCCTGGTATCACCCCGAAAAGAATCTCGGCTATGACCAGGTGCTCCACCTCGGTTGGGACTTCATCGAGCACAAGGTTCCCAACGACCAGCGCAGTGGCACCGGGCTGAAGATCTATCTGATTAACGCAGTCTTCGATGACAAGACGCTGCAGGGAATGAACTGGCAGCACGACCCCGCGATGGTTTTTGGTTCTTTCGTGGATTCTTTGGTCGCTTGGTATCCCTATTCGGGCGACGAAGAGGCTATCCAAGCGGTCCGCGGAATGCTCGACCATATGCTGGCGCACGGCACAACCGCCGCTGACTGGAACTGGGCAAGCGTGCCGTTCCCCACCAACTGCGACGATCAACCCGACTACGGCCGTTGCATCCAGGATATGCCGAAGGAATTTTACGGCGGGATCGAAACCGACAAGGTGGGCGAATTGGGAATCGGCTATGCGCTCTTTTATGAAATGACCGGCGAGCGCAGATACCTGGAGGCCGCGATCCACTGTGCGGACGCTCTGGCCAAGCACGTTCGTCCCGGGGATGACGACCGCACTCCCTGGCCGTTCCGCGTGGATGGGAAGACAGGAGAAGTCCTGGCGGGCGAGGAATACGGCGGCATCGTTGCTTCCTCGCTGCGTTTGTTCGATGAGCTAATCCGGCTGAAGGAAGGCGATACTGAGAACTACCTGAAAGCTCGCGATGCGGCGTGGACCTGGCTTCGCGATCATCCCCTCAATCCCGACGCCAACGCCTATGACAAGTGGAGCGGCTATTTTGAGGACGTTCCGAAAAATCCGAAGAATGTGAACCAGGCGGCCCCGACTTACACAGCTTATTACATTCTCAGCCGGCCGGACCCGCTCGCCGTCGATCCTGACTGGATCAACCACGTCGGTCATCTCATCGACTGGGTACGACGCTCGCTGGGAAGAGGGCCGTTCTTAGGCGCATGGGGAGTTGATGAACAGGGCGAACCGCCGACGTTTCACGGCTGCTGCTCACGCTCCGGCCTGGGCAGCGATACTTCCCGCTGGGCCGCGATTAACGCCCTCTATTACGAGAAGACCCACGACAGCCAGGCACGAGAAGACGCCTTTCGCTCCCTAAACTATGCGACCTATTTTGCCGCCGCAGACGGTAAGATTTCCTGCTGTGGTATCGGATTTGGTGGCCAGTACTGGTTCAGCGACGGCTACTCGGATTACCTGCGTCATTTTAATTGGGCCATGGGCGCCATGCCGGAACTGGCGCCTATGAAGCAAGACCACCTGCTGCACGCGTCGACAGCGGTGCAACATGTGCAGTACGGGGAACGCAGCTTGCGCTACAGGACTTTCGATAAGGACGCCACCGAGGTTCTGCGGCTGGCTTACAGGCCGTCAAGGGTCACCGCCGGTTCCCAGACTTTGGCGCAACGCGACGACTTGGCAGGCGAGGGATACACGCTCGAGTCGCTTCCCGGCGGCGATTATGTAGTTCGCATCCGGCATGTCCAGTCTTCTGAAGTTGAGGTGGCGGGCAAGTAGCGCGCGGTCGGGGCGGTGCCTGTGCCACCGCAATACGTTTCGGAGGGATCCCCACTATGATCCGCAGTCTTTGTCTGGCAATCGTGAATTGTCTAGCGGTGATCATACTCATCTCTTTTGCAGCTTATGGCCAGCAACAGCTTCCGGGCTGGGTTAACGCGCAACTGCCATGGCAGAAAGCCGTGGTTGATGCCAATGGCCGGCTGCTGGCTTGGTATCACCCTGAGAAGAGCCAAGGCTACGACAAAGTCCTGCGGCTTGTCTGGGACTTCATGGAGCACAAGGTGCCCAACGACCCGGCCACAGGACTCAAGGTTTACCTGCTCAACGCAGTCTACGACGACAAGACGTTACAGGGTTGGAACTGGCAAGGCAATCCCGCGAGCTTATATGGGCAATTCGTGGACTCGCTGATGGGATGGTATCCATACTCCGGAGACGATCAAGCTATCGAGGTGGTGCGCTCCATGCTTGACTACCAACTCGCCCACGGCACCACGCCGGCGGACTGGGATTGGGCGAGCGTTCCCTATGCGACCAATTGCAAGAACGAGCCCGAGTATGGTGGTTGCCTGCAGGACGTGCCGCGCGACTTCATCGGTGGCATTGAAACCGACAAGCTGGGAGAGCTTGGCGTCGGCTACGTCCTCTTTTATGAAATGACCGGTGAGCGCAAATACCTGGATGCCGGCATCAAGTGTGCCGAGGCACTGGCCAAACACGTGAAGCCCGGCGACGCCGACCACACACCTTGGCCTTTTCGTGTGGACGCAAGGACGGGGCGCCTACTGGGCGGCCGCCTGAATGCGCACTCGACGGAGGTTACGGAGGGAGAATACTACGGGGGGATGGTGGTTGCGAACGTTCGACTCCTGGATGAACTGGTCCGTCTGAAAGCTGGCGACACCGAGAGCTTTGACAAGACGCGCGCCGTCGCTTGGAAGTGGATTCTTGCCTACCCGATGCGGAATGACCGTTGGAGCGGGTATTTCGAAGACGTCCCTGAGAACAAGAAAAACCTCAACCAGGCTGAGCCGACCATGACGGCTTACTATATTTTGACGCGTCCTGACCCCACTGCCGTCGACCGCGAATGGGTCAACCACGTTGGCCACATTATCGATTGGGTGCGGCGGTCGCTTGGCCGCGGCCCCTATTTCGACGCTTGGGCGATTGATGAACAAGGTGAGCCGCCAAACTTCCAAGGCTGCTGCTCGCGCGCCGGGCTGGCCAGCGACACTTCCCGCTGGGGGGCGATTAACGCGATGTATTACGAGAGGACCAACGATGCCCAAGCCCGCGAGGATGCCTTTCGCTCGTTGAACTATGCCACCTATTTCGCAGCCTCCGATGGAAAAATCTCCTGCTGCGGCCTGGGGTTCGAGGGACAATACTGGTTTGATGACGGCTATGGCGACTACTCCCGGAATTTCTCTTGGGGCATGGGCGCCGTTCCAGAGTTCGCTCCGGCGGGTGAAAACCATTTGTTGCGTTCCTCGTCCGTGGTGCAGAAGGTGACTTACGCCGATCGCTCCATTCAGTATCGGACGTTCGACTCGTCAGCCACGGAAGTACTTCGGCTCCATTTCAAGCCGGCGCAAGTCGGCGCTGGCAGCGTTGCGTTGCGGCAAGGCGACGGCCTCAGCGACGATGGATATTCTGTACAGCCCCTCCCCGGCGGCGACTTCGTGATTAAGGTACGGCACACGCACTCCGGGGAGGTCAGGATCGCGGGGTGAGGCGAAAAAGCAAGAATCTTCCGTGACAGAGGGGATGACATGCAGCGTCGCCATCGCACTCCCGCTTTGGCGCTGGTTCTGACCTTGAGCGCGGGTTCCTTACTTCCGGGCCAACAGAGAAACCGGCTGAATGGCCACCCGGTTGTTCTGGACGGCCAAGGCAAATTGCTTTCTTGGTTGACGCCGCAGGATCGCGCCTACGACCATGTGGTAAAGCTGGCCTGGGATTTCATCGAGAATAGGGTTCCCGTTGAGTCGAACGGTTTGAGGGTTTATCTGGTGCACTCCACGTTCGACCCCTCCACCCTACAAGGCACCGACTGGCCGCACAATCCGGCAGGATTATACGCCATGTTCGTGGACTCGGCCCTGGCGTACTACGCTTACTCGGGCGATAAGACGGCGCTCGATCGCGTGCGCGAGATGCTCGATTACCAGCTTGCCCACGGCACTACGCCGTCCACCTGGGAGTGGGCGAGTGTCCCGTATGCGAGTTCTGAGCCGGGGGCGACGGAGTATTTCGGCGCCGATGACGTAAAGTACTGCGAAAAACTTCGCCCCGGCGCCGGCGCCTGCGGGCGCGGAGATGGTCACTTTGCGATCCAGCCGGATAAGGCTGGAGAACTGGGACTGGGGTATCTGAAATTCTACGAACTGACGGGGGATGCGAGGTACCGCGACGCCGCCTTGGCCTGCGCCAATGCTCTGGCTTTGCATGTGCGCGTTGGCGACGTGACGCACTCGCCTTGGCCATTCCGCGTATATGCGCACACGAATGTGGTTCGTGACGAGTATACCGCCGACGTCATCTCCAGCATCAAGTTGTTCGATGAGCTGCTTCGGCTGGGATTTGGTGACCCGGCGCCGTATCACCGAGCGCGGCGCCTGGCTTGGGACTGGTTGATGAAATATCCACTCCGCAACAACGTGTGGAGCGCCTATTTCGAGGATGTTCCGAGCGATCCCAATCTCGTTAATTGGAATCAATACTCGGCCGGAGAGACGGCCCGCTACCTGCTGCAGCATCCCGAAATTGATCCGGAGTGGAAGGCGCACGCCCAAGAGCTGCTGACTTGGATTGAGAAGACCTTCGCCGTCGATGTCCCCGCCAGCTCACAATACCGTTTGGTCCAGCAAGAACCCATTCAGCACGGGCAGCAGTGGGGGGCCAATGCGATCTCCGAGCAGACGGTCGAAGACATGGACAAGATGGGCAGTCACACGTCTCGATACGCCTCGGTTTGTGCGTTGTTTTACGAAAAGACAGGCGATGAAGGTTTCAAGGAAAAGGCCTTTCGCGCATTCAATTGGGCCAGCTACATGGCCCATGAAGACGGATTGATCACCGAAGCTATGGCGGAAGACGAGTTCTGGTTCTCGGACGGGTATGCAGATTACATCCGGCACTTCCTGGCCGGAATGGGCTCCGTGCCAGAATGGTCGCCGCCAGCGGAAAGCCACCTGCTGCGCTCTTCTTCGGTAGTTGTGAAGGTGATTTACGCAACCCGCGATGTGAGCTATACGACGTATGACGGAGATGCGACCGAAGTCTTGCGGCTGGGTTTCCAGCCGCAACGCGTCATGGCCAACGGCACGCCTCTCCGCGCCCGGACCGACCTGGACGAGCCCGGCTGGATGTTTGACGCGGGGACCGGCGTCTTGCGGGTAAGGCATGCGAAGGCACGCGACATCAACATCAGTGAGAAGAGCAGTGGCTAGGGCTCAGTGGCTAGGGAAGAGCAGGAGTAGCTAGAAGCTGTTTCGAAACCGCCCACCCCCGTTCCCCTCTCCCCGCCTGCGGGGAGAGGGGTGCCGAAGGCGGGGTGTGGGGCCTTGGTCCGGGGGTTTCACCCCCGGCTACTCATCTTGCTCCCCTGCGGGGAGCACGGCTTCACGCCCAGGCGGCCATCCCCGTTGGAACCGGGTAGAGAAGGTTTTGAAACAGCTTTTAGCCACTGTTCTGGCACTAGTCACTAATCACTTCTCCCCCCCAGGCTCTTCAAGAAGACGTCACGAAGCATTTCGGTTTCCCGATTAGCTTTGTTCCCTTTAAGTTCCTCGAACCGGCGGCGCGCGTGGCGCGCCGCTTGCGCCTGGCCGGCCTGCTCGTAGAGCGCCCCCAAGCGATACCACGCATCCGCCAGGCTCGGGTCCAGGCGGATGGCTTTCTCCAGATCACCCGTCGCGCGGCTGCGATCGCCCTGCCGTTCGTGAACCTTGCTTAGCGCCAGATAGCACAAGCTGCAGCGAGGGATCGCACGCGCAGCAATTGTGAGGTCCTTCAGCATGAGGTTGGAATCGCGGGACTGGAGCTTGATCAGGCAGGCAGCGTCTAAGTAGAGAAGATATGGTGACGGGTTCGGGTCGCGCAAACCTTGAGCGGCAGTTCTCTCCGCCTCTTCGATCTGCCCCTGCACGTAGAGGGCAAAGGCCATCATCACTCGGGCGGGCGAGAAATTCGGCTGAGCCGCAAGGAGCGCGCGGCAGGTTTCTATTGCTTCGGCCTCTCGTCCACCCAGGAACTGGCCCAAACCAAGGCCGAGTTGGAGGAAAGGGGAGCCCTTTTGTAAGTTCGCTGCTTTTTGGAATACCTCCAGGGCCCGCTGGTAATTCTGTACCCGAAGGTAAAACAAGCCCAAATCGAGGGCATAGTTCTCTTCCGTGGGAGCGGCGGTAAATGCTGCGGCGAGATCCCTTTCGGCCTCTGTGTTTTTCCCCAGGGCTGCTTCGATCTTGCCGCGCAAGTAGGAGCGTGCCACTTCGCCGGACGGCGCAGTCGGCGGCGCCTTAGCGAGCATGGCGAGCGCGTCGGAGAATTTCCCGAGGGCCAGTTCCGCGAGCGCAAGATTGTAGTAACCCTCGAATAACTGCGGGAAATCCTTGGCGGCGCGGTCGAAAACCGTGGCGGCTTCCGCGTACAAGTCGTGCTCGGCAAGGCCGGCGCCCGTGCGCAGGAGAATCTCGGCGGGCACTCGAGGCTCGGCAAGGAACTCTGGTACCAACTTCCGAGCCGTGCTCGTATCTCCTTTGGCTAGGGCCTCTTCGATTTGATCGTCCAGCGACCTTTGGAGGGCCTCCGCAAACATGACGTACGCCGTCCGCTCGGAAGCTGCAATTAACGGCCGAGCGGGTAGCGCACACTTAGTGCTCTTCGAACCCCGCAGCTTTTCCCACCATGATCCTGTAGAGGCGCGCCATGCCGTGCCAATACCGGACGCTGGAGTGCCAACCACAAGGAAAACTGCAGCGAGTAGAATGGGCACTGTTTTCAGCACCGCCGGAGATCGAGCGCCGTGGCCCGGACCTCCGCATTTGAGGTCTGTCCCCATGGGCCTTCGGCCCGCGAAACCCCATGAAAAACAGTCACGGGTCGCGCAGACGTGCCGTAGTTTGGCATGTCTGCGCCCCTGTCCGGAGGGCGCATACATCCCGCCAAAGTACGGCGGGACGTATGCGCCACCCTGGTTTTTCGACCCTGCGGCTCTTACTAAAGAGAGTTGGTGCATGATGGTGAGATTTTGCCACGTGCCAGGCCGATTTGCACGAACGTATTCTTGGGCGACCGGCATGCCCGAAGCACCTTGAGGGGTGGCGCGGACCCTAATGCGCCGGACCGCGGCGCTCGGGGGCGCGAACTGACCGGTGCTGAACAGATCTGCCAAATCGCTCTTTTGAGTTTGCGGTTGGCACGCGGTTGGCGAGGGGGACTACACCGCCGCTCGTAGCCAGAGCAAAACCGGTATGGCAGGGGAGAATTACGTGACTGACTTATGAAGAAAATCGGCAAAAGGCAAGTACATGCGACGAAACTGCTTGACAGGCTCAATCGGGCCATGCTAGGTATGCTACACAGGCAAAAAATACCGAATATCGAATGACAGGACGGCGGTGGTTAGAATAGCACTATGAACTTGACCCACCCATAGAGGAGGCGAGCATGTGTTCCCGCAAGTTGGCCCTTCTGATCCTAGCATTGCTCTTGGCCCTAGATTGGGCGCCGGCGCTCAAGGCTCAGTTGAATCGTGGTGTGCTGGAAGGCGTGGTGGTTGACGCGCAAGGCGGGGTTGTGCCCAACGTCGATGTTACCGTCACCTCGGTCGAAAGAAACGAGGCCCAAACGGTGAAGACGAATAGCTCCGGTTATTACCGCGTCGAGGCGCTGATCCCGGGACAGTACCGCGCTCGTTTTGCGGCAGCGGGATTCTCGCCGGAAGAACTCGTCGGCATCGAGGTGGCGGCCGGGCAAGTCATCCGCCAGGACCTCACGCTCAAGGTCGGTACGGTGCGCCAGCAGGTCGAAGTGAGCGCGGCCCCGGCGCTGGTTGAGACTGCGGCCTCGAACTTTTCCACGACAGTCGGGGCGAGCACGGTCGAAAACATCCCGTTGGCCGGCCGCGACCTGCAACAGCTTGTTTTCCTTTTTCCGGGAGTCAATTCTGTGGCTGGCCCGCCGGGAAGTAATTTCGGCTTTAACAGCCAAGACGGAACGTTTCCGGATGCTACCCACGTTGAGGGTTCCGATCTGTCGGTGAACGGCGGGCAAGGCGGCGCTAACGCCTGGTACCTGGACGGCAACTTGGATCTGTCGGGACTGGACGAGAATCTCGCAGTAAATCCCTCGCCGGACGCCGTTGGGGAATTCCAGGTCATCACCGAGGCGTTTTCGCCGGAGTACAGCCGCACGGGCGGGGCCGCTTTCAACGTGGTTCTCAAGTCGGGGACCAATAAACTTCACGGGGACGTTTACGAGTTTGCGCGCAACGACGCCACCAACGCGCGCAATCCCTTCACCTCGGTGAGTTCCACAGGCCAGCTCATCAAGAGCCGGCAACTCCGCTTCAACAACTTCGGCGGCACCCTGGGCGGACCCGTGGTGCTTCCGCATGTTTACAATGGGAAGGACAAGACGTTTTTCTTCTTTTCCTGGGACACCACGATTCTCCACCTGATCGGCACGCAAACGTACACCGTCCCCACGCCTCTGATGCGTCAAGGCGATTTCAGCGAGGATCCCAATACCGCCCAATATGGCCTATGGGATGCATTCAGTACCGTCGGCCCGAACTCGCAAGGTGTGTTTGACCGGACCGCTTTCGGGACGCCACTGGTAATGAATGGGTGTCAGGCATCGGTCATCGACGACCCAGCCAATGCGGGGAAGCAGACGTGCAATTTTGCCACCAAGCTGCCCGCCAATCGGCTCGATCCCGTCGCCATGTTCTATATGAACTCCTTCCCTCTGCCCAACTACAACAATCCCCTGAGTAGTTGTCCGCAGTCTGTGAGCGGCAACTACCAGACCTGTAGCAACTATCTGGGGACGATCGGCAGCAGCCAGGACCCCAACAATATCTCGGTCAAGATTGATCACCAATGGAGCGACAAAAGCAAGTATTTCGGTGAATGGCTTTACAATCCGCTGAAGTACGCCAACTACCGGGTGCCTTGGACAGGAGCGACCTTCCCCTGGTCGGGGACGGGGTGGGGCGGCAATTACGACGTGCAAATGGCGAATCAGATCATCGCCTTCGGCAATACGTACGCGGTCAGCCCGACTTTCGTCAACGACTTTCGAGTGAGTTACAGCCGGCAGGCGATGACCACCAACCCGAAGCATCCTTATCCCGACAGCATTACAGACCAAACCCAGGTCCAGCAGGTCTTGGCGCCGTCTCAAATCCCGGAAGACCCCTATTTTCCAATTCCTAACATCTACATCAGCACTCCCAGCGGCGGCAGTATGAGCTTTGGACCTGTAAACTGGGTAAATATGTTGACCGGCTCCGAAGCTTTCACTTTCCTCGACAACGTGACCAAGATCATCGGGAAGCACACCATGAAGACCGGCTTCCTCTACCGCCTCGAGCATAGCTGGTATGAAAGCGGCTACGGCACTAACTTCAGTTTCAATGGTGACAACAGCGTCGACTCGATTGGTGGTATCGGAGGAGGGGCCGGCTTGGAGCAGTTCCTGCTCGGGGCGGTAGGCAGTAATGGCCGCGACGGGGACGGCGGCTTGATGTTCTCGCCTCGGCTCCGCGATCGTTATTGGGGATTTTACTGGCAGGACGACTACCGGGTGAGCCGCAGCTTGACCATCGACTTCGGCCTTCGTTATGACATCTATGGCATGTTCAAAATCAACCAGCACCCCATGTCTAATTTCTGCCTGAATTGCCCCAACCCTGCGACCGGCCTCCCAGGCAAAGTCATCTACGAGGGCGACCCGCAGTTTCCCAAGGGTCATGACATCTTCCCCGCCAACAAGACGGACTTCGGACCTCGCCTCAATTTTGCCTGGACACCTTTCTCCGACCACAAGACGGTGTTCCGAGGCGGCTACGACATTTTCTATAGCAACGCTTTCCAGGGCGCGCTCTCGCCGGGACAAACCCCCTCAAACTTCCCCGGCTGGTCGCCCGAATATGACTGGAATGGAAGCTGGACTCCAGGATGCGCGGCTTTGAGCGGAAAGTGCGTTTCGTTTCCGCTCAGTGACACCACGACCAGCAAGGCCGGCCTCACTATTCCCCCCAGATCCAGCGGATTCCCGGCTATCCAGCATAGTCCTCTGCTCGGCTTCCCCTATCTCCAGTTCTTGAGCCCCGTGAGCCATGACCCCATGGTCCAGATGTGGAGCTTTCAGGTCGAGCGTGAGTTGCCGGGCAACTTCATGGCGAGCGTCGGCTATGTCGGCAGCCACGGAACGCATTTGCTCGGTGAGCCTTTTCGCAACTTCAATCATGTCCCAACCAAAGACATGCTTCAATACAAGTCGGACCTCTACTCAGACGTCCCCATCACGCAGGTTTACTCGGGTACCACCGCAGCCGCCTTGCAGTCGGTCTACGGATCATCCACGCTTCCTCTAAGTACGCTGTTGACGCCTTGGCCGTTCTACGGCGCGGTGGCCGGGCTTGTTGATGCCACGGCGTTCGACGGGACCACGGTTTACCATGGGATGAATGTCAAGGTCCAAAAGCGGTTCTCGCACGGTCTCCAGTTCACGGCGGCGTATACGAATTCCAAGAAAATCAACAACGCCGACACCGCCACGGTGTCCGGTTGGTCGTCGGTCAATCCAATTAGCTATTCCAAAAGTGGGGGAACGGGCGGGCGAGCCGGACTCCTGAGTGGTTTGAACTCATCCAACTACCAGGACTGGGATAACCGAAAAGTCGATCGTGCGATTGCCCCGGACGATATTTCACAGATCTTCAATATCGCCGGCACCTATCAATTGCCCTTCGGGGCCGGTAGACAGTTTTTGAACCAGAAGGGCGTCTTGAATGGCATCTTCGGAGGATGGCTGCTGAGCGCCAATTTCAATGCCGAAACCGGCGTGCCCCTTCCCATCTCCTGCCCCGGCGACCAGATCACTAGCCGGTGCGATTTGATTGGCAGTCCTGGCTTCTCTCAGAATCGCAGCAAAGCTGAAAAAATCGCCGACTGGATCAATCCTGCCGCGTTTGTACCTGCTTTCGGCTCGGATCAGAGTTTTTGGGCTAATTACAATCAATTGGATCCTCGTGCCTGGCAGTATGGCACCATGGGACCGAGGCTGGCGAATTTCCGCTCGCCGGGGTTCTGGAACGTTGACACCGCGCTGAACAAACAGTTCCATTTTAATGAGGAGAAGTACTTCGAAGTTCGCTGGGAGGCCTTCAACGCGCTGAACCACCAGAACCTGGGTCTTCCCAATACAGGATTTTGCTTGCCACCTACGGAAAGCGGCGGGACGGACCTGGTCCACCAGGCTGGGTGCAGCTTCGGGCGCATTACGAACATCGCCACCGATCCCAGGGCTTTAGAATTCGCCTTGAAGTTTCACTGGTAGTCTGTAGAGGCGGCCTTACGCCGCCGCTTGGCGAAATAAACTCGCCATTGTAACGCCACACTGACCGCCTTTTGCCACCCCGTTGTAGGGGCAACCCTTGTGGTTGCCCCAGGGCGGCCACAAGGGCCGCTCCTATGTGTCGCGACCCTAACACCACATCGCAGAGGCTGGCATTACCTACAAGAAAAAGTTTATATTATCAAGTCTCCGAGCTGAGTGTGCAGTGGCTGGCTACGGGCTTTGACCAAGATTTGGGAGAACAGGGCTTATGAAACGACGACCGGTTTGTATCCCAGAACGTGCTTTCGAGTCTTTTCGCACCGGAGCATATATCGCAATCTTGCTAGCCGCGGGTTTTCTGAACCTTGCGCTCCTGACGGGAGAGGCGAGAGCTGAAACGCGTGAAATCAAGGACCCGGAGGTGAAAAAACTGTACAACGAGCTGGCCGATAAAGGCTGGATCATCTTCTCCGCCAAGACCGAAAAAGGAGACTACGATCTCTTCGTCTCCCGTCCCAACGGGTCTCATCTGCGCAATCTCACTCGCACTCCAGGAACGAATGAGCTGGGCGTCCGTCTCTTCCCTGACCAAAAGAGGATTCTGTATCGCCGGATTGATACGATGAAGCCGAAGCTGGATTACAGGCAACTCGACCACGGCGTTCTGATGATCGCCAATGCCGATGGATCGAATTCCCGGGCGCTAGGGGCAGAGGGCGACTATCCCTGGGCAACGCTAAGTCCGGATGGTAAGCAGATCGCCTGCTTATACAGGAAGGAAGGGAAGATTCGGATTTTCGATCTTCAGAGCTTGAAGATGGTGAGGGAGTTGCCGCGCCAGGGAATTTTCTGGCAACTTGGCTGGTCCCCCGATGGCAAAGAGTTTTGCGGGACTGCGAATGTTGAGGGGCGGGAGTGGAACATCGTGACCTACGGAGTCGAGAGTGGCAAGCTGACGCTCATCAGCCGCGTCTTGAACTGCACACCCGATTGGTTTCCCGACTCACGCGGCTGCATCTTTTCTCACCGAAATACCAGCCTTGCTTCGGACGACGGCGGTGCGGCGGCAAAGAAGATCGCCAACGACCCGAACTATAGCTGGACCATGCTCATGATGGCCGACAGGGAGGGGAAAGAACGTAAGCTGGTGGTGGCCGAACAATTCAAGCATCTCTACTTTGCTTGCGTATCCCCGGATAACAAATACGTGATCTATAGCAGGCTCGACAAAGACGGTAGTCTGGCCGGTCCCATGGCTGTAATTCGTCTGGCCGACACTCCGATCATCGACGGCTCCTGGATGGCAGTGGAAGAGCAGTACGCCAAGCATGCGAAGAGAGGGCCCATCTTGCATCTGGATCTTCCACCCGGCTTTCACCCGTACTGGACTAATGCCAAACTCGGCGGGGAGTGAGCGATTGGAATCTCCGTTGGAGACACGATCGCATTCCCAAGAATCAGCGAGCACAGCTACGCCTGCGGCGCGTGAATGGCCGGCCGGTCCGGGGCCGCTGCGAGCCTTTGCCCTTATCGCTGGACTGATCTTGAGCGTGTGGTGGCTGGGGCACAAGGTCCAGGACGGCCAAGACAGAGTCATTACCCAAGCCGGCCGGATCGAGGTGACGGCGCGCCTCTTGGAGAGACCTCCGGAGTTTCCGGCGAGAGGCTCGTACATGTACACCTACGTCTTGAAATACCAGGTGTTGATGGTCCACCGGCAGGACCCTCAAGGAGAATACAAGCTGAAACCCGGGGATGTAATTTTCGTGGGTCAATACAAGCCGTGGCTGCCCCGCTCTGAAATAAAGGACGACGCTTGGGGCGACTCGCCCCTGGGTGGCAAGCTTACACGATTCGTGGCGGGAGAGGCGGACCGCATGGCCCTTGACTACGAACTGCAGGACTTAGCTCCCGCGGGCGTGCTTGATTACTGCTATCCCCAAAGGGTCAATCGTTTCTTCGCGGTCTGGACCAATCCCACGTCCCTTTAGGACATAAATTAAGAATGGTCTTCACTACGCACATTTTTGTTTTCTATTTTCTTCCACTTTTTCTCCTGGTCTATTTCAACCTGCCTTACCGGTGGCGCAACTTTTTCATTACGCTTGTGAGCTACGTGTTCTACGGCTGGTGGAAGCCGTGGTTTGTCATCCTGATGATGACCTCAACCATCATGGACTTTACCTGGGCTCGGATCATTGCGAGGCCGGGGGCATCCGCCAGGAGCAGGAAGGCCGCTTTGCTCGCTTGCTGCGCAATGAATCTGGGGTTCCTCGGTTTTTTCAAGTACTACATGTTCTCGGCCGAGAGCCTGAACTCATTGCTGCAGCTTGTGGGGATGTCCACCTTCCGAATCCTGCGTGTGACTCTTCCGATCGGGATTTCGTTTTACACGTTTCACAGCCTGAGCTACGTGATTGACGTGTATCGCGGGCACGCAAAACCGGCCAAACATTTTTTCGATTACGCTTGCTTTGTCGCTCTCTTCCCGGATCTGGTTGCCGGGCCGATCATTCGCTACCGTACCCTGGCCGACCAGATTTCCTACCGCGAACATACGCTGCCGCGCTTTGCCTCGGGCGTATCGATCTTCATTCTGGGTTTCGCCAAGAAAATCCTGTTGGCCAACACGATGGGGAATGTCGCTGACGCAGTATTCAATGCCGCGGCGCCGGGCATGGCGGCGGCTTGGGCCGGAGTGTTGGCCTTTGCGTTTCAAATCTATTTTGACTTCTGTGGCTACTCGGATATGGCCGTGGGCCTGGGACGCATGATGGGCTTCGAATTCATGAAGAACTTCGATGCCCCTTACAGGTCGGAAAGCATCACCGAGCTCTGGCGGCGCTGGCACATTTCGCTGTCGAGTGTGCTGCGCGACTACCTTTACTTGCCTCTGGGCGGCAATCGCAAGGGGGAGCTGAGGACCTACATCAACGTGGCGATCGTAATGCTGCTCGGGGGGCTTTGGCACGGGGCCCATTGGCAGTTTGTAGTTTGGGGCGGGTACCATGGTGCGCTACTCGCCCTGGAAAGGTGGCGCGGCAAGAAGAGCTTCTACGAGAGCCTGCCTCGAGCGGTACGCATTGCAAACACCTTCATGCTCATGCTATTTTCGTGGGTGCTTTTC
Source organism: Terriglobia bacterium (assembly GCA_050010015.1). Classification (GTDB taxonomy): domain Bacteria; phylum Acidobacteriota; class Terriglobia; order UBA7540; family UBA7540; genus CAVROP01. The sequence goes on along the minus strand of JBEKLY010000071.1, from coordinate 10,265 downwards.
CGCGCCAGCGATTTGACAGCGGCGGCGCGCTATTTCGGCGCGATGTTCAAGCTTGTGCCCTCGAACGGCGCCGCACCCCTGCTCTGGGCGGAAATTTTCCGGCCGCATTACCTCGGGGTCATGGCGTTTTGCGCGTTCCTGGTGTTTCAGCCGCTCCAGGCGTTTGATTGGTCGCTCAAGCCCCAGACGTGGCGGCGGGTGGCCTACCTTGTACCTCTGTTCCTGTTCTCGCTCATGATTATGTTCAACCAGGCTTTCAATCCGTTTCTGTATTTTCAGTTTTAAGGGGTGCAACTCTTGTCGCAGCGTGGGACAGCCACCGGAACGTCTGAAGTTGGCGACCCTCGACTTCTCGAGTCCGGGCATCCCTCGTCGCGTCGTCCGCTCAGCAGTGAAGTAGCGTTGGCTGTGTGTTTTCTGGCGATTATATTCGGAGTTCCAATCAGCCAGATTTGCATCCAGTTGGGCCACGGGCAGCGGGTGCAGTTTACAGACGTCTTCCGCTATGCGCCGACCGAGAAGAATCTCCGGCAATTCGAGCAGGGGTTGAAGGATGAGTCCTGGTTTGAGCAAAGGCTTCGGCCTCTCACGCAGCAATTCTTGTTCCGCCTGCTGGGGGACACGGGTTCGAAAGCTGACATGGGGCGGGACGGATGGCTCTTCTACCGCCCGGATGTCCGATACGTCGTCGAGCCGGACCGTCCCGACCTGGGTGACAGCGTGGGGGACTGGGTCCAGGCTCCGGAGGGGACTTACCAAGACAATGTGGCGAGGGCCATCGTCCGGTTCAGAGACCAGCTCCGGGACAGGAATATTGAGTTGCTGGTGATGCCGGTACCGGGCAAGCCCAGCATTTACCCGGAGATGATGTGGCGGACGTCCCAACGAGAAGGGAAGGGTCTGGCTTCGCCCACCCTCTCCTTGATGGAGAAGTTGCACGCTCAAGGAGTAGAGGTTGTAAACCTGTTTAATCGCTTTCAACAGGTTCGGCAGAACACCTCGAAGGATTATTTGTATTTGGCTCAAGACACGCACTGGACCCCCGAGGGAGCAAGGCTGGCGGCAGAGTCTGTGGCTGAAAAACTTCAGGCGCTGGGGTGGGCGCCACAGCCCACGGTTGAGTTCCGGTCAAGAAAAGTTCGGGTGAAGCGCTATGGCGACGTCTTGGAAATGATCCAGCCTCGTGCCAGCCGGCGCAACGTCCCAGCCGAGGAAGTGAACGGCGATCAAGTGGCGGATAATGCCGGCAGGCTTCTGACCTCATCGCAGGCCGAGCGTCCCGGAACCTACAGGTATCCGGGAGGAACGGTATCGCTTCTGGTGCTGGGCGACAGCTTCTGCCGGATCTATCAAGAACGCGAGCCACGGTCACTGGGGGAAATTATCGGGGCGGCTGGCGATGCATCCAGCGGAAACAGCCGGGCGGGCGGGACGCCGACTCGTCTTCTACCTGGGTCAGCCGGATTCCCGTCGTATCTGGCCATGGCGCTGCAGGCGCCGCTGGACTTCATCGTGAGTGACGGAGGCGCTTCCACGGACGTGCGAAGGAGTCTCGCTACCAATCCCGAGATACTGGAAGGCAAGAAGGTCGTGGTCTGGGAGTTTGTGGAGCGCGACATTCAATTGGGCAAGGCAGGGTGGCTGGATGTGGCTCTGCCGCCGAGCTCGGGCACATAGCGTGCCCACTTGTGGGGAGCGGCAGTCTGCTGCCGCCTTTCCATTCTCTTCCTGCTTGAAAGGGAGAAGCTGGAGTTGCTTGATGATGAATGACCGGCAACGGATTTTGGCAGCAATTCGCGGCGAAACGCCTGATCGGCTGCCTTTTGTTCCGCGACTGGAGTTCTGGTATCGTGCCCGGCGTCTTAACCACTCGCTTCCTTCCGACTTGGAGTCGCTCACCCTGATGGAGATCGCGGATCGGCTCGGTGTGAGTTATTATGCGGTTGTCCCTGACTTTACGGATTGCACAGACGATGAAGCGGCGGACCGGGCGCTGGGCATCGTTCATCAATCCGTCCTGCCCTTTAGAGTGACCTTAGGCGACGTGGACCGTCGAGTCTTGAGTAGAGGCCGGCGAACCGTGGTCGAGTACCATACGCCCGTGGGCAGTATCCGCACCACGAGCGAATATACCGATGAAATGATCGCTGCAGGAGCTTCCGATCCCTACCTCACCGGGCACGCCATCCGCGGCCTGGCTGACTTCGAGGTGGTCGGCCACATCTTTTCACACTTGAAGGTTGAGCCACAATTCAGCGGCTATGAGGTGATGCGCGAACGAGTGGGGGAGCGAGGCATTGTGGTTGCGTACGCCAGCAGCTACGCTTGCCCGATTCAGCACATACTGGCCGAATTGATGCCCATGGACCAGTTCTTTTACGCCCTGCATGATTACCCTGCAACGGTCGAGCGACTCGCCGAGCAGATGGAGCCTTACTATCAAGCCATTAGGACCATTGCGGCGGACTCCCCGGCCGAGGTGATTCTGCTGGGCAGCAACTATGACGACTCCATTACTCCTCCTCCTTTCTTCCGGAAGTACCTGCTGACTCCGCTCCGCGAATACGCCGAGGTACTGCACCGCCGGGGCAAGTACTTGATGAACCATACGGATGGGGAGAATCGTCTTCTCTTGAATTTATATCGGGAGGCGGGTTTCGACATCGCCGACTCGCTCTGCCCTTATCCCATGACCCGATGCCGCTTGGAGGAAATTCGCGAGGCGTTTGCTGATCGCATAACGATTTGGGGCGGCATTCCTTCTATCCTGCTTTGTCCGGATAAAGCGACCGATGGTGAATTCAGGCAGTTCATTGATGACCTGCTGATACGCTATGGTCACCAAAGTCATTTCGTTCTGGGCGTCAGCGACATGGTGACAGCCGACGCTGATTGGGATCGGGTTCGATACATCGCAGATAGAGTGTCAAGCCTCGCGTGAGAGAGGGGGGAACAAGTATGAAACTGAAAAGCCGCACCGTCGTAGTAACCGGCGCCGGCGCGGGCATTGGCCGGGCCTCAGCCAAGGAATTCGCCAAAGAGGGCGCTCGCGTGGTCGTGGCGGACATCAATCTGCAGGGAGCGAGCGAGACGGCAAGCCAAATCACGTCACTGGGCGGCATAGCGTTGGCGGTGGAGGTGGATGTCTCGCAGCCCGCATCGGTCCAGAAACTAGTTGGTGAAACTCTACGCGCTTTCTCGGATGTTCACGTGCTCCTTAATAACGCCGCAGTCGTGGTCAGTAAGACGGTGGAGGACACAACCGTGGAGGAATGGAACCGGGAAATCGCCGTGAACCTCGGCGGCGTGTTCCTCTGTTCCAAGTACTTCCTGCCTCACTTGCGCAAAACGAAGGGCTGCATCGTGAATATGGCATCGGTAAACGGCTATTTCGTCGAACCGATGTGCGCGGGTTACTGCGCGACGAAGGGCGGCATCATCGCCTTGACAAAGGCAATGGCGATTGACCACGGCAAAGAGGGGATTAGGGTCAACTGCATCTGCCCCGGCTATATCAATGCCGGGGGCGCCGATGTCTACTTCCAGGCTCAAGCGGATCCCGAGGCGGCCCGCGCGGCGGCTGGCAAGCTTCACGCGTTGTGGCGAATTGGCCAGCCCGAAGAAGTCGGCAAGCTCGCCGTGTTTCTGGCGAGTGACGACGCGTCTTTTATGACGGGATCCGCCGTTGCCGTAGACGGCGGCTTTGGGTCTGGTCTCCCGCCGAGTAGCTAGTGCGCTGTAACCTCCGATTCTTGGCAATGGTCACGCGGCACGAGCTGGTTGTAGGGGTACGGCTCGCCGTACCTCGACAACCAAGGCGCGCACAGGCATTTTCAAATCAGTAAGGAATCTCTGTCCTATAGGGACTAGCTCAAGGACCGGCATGGAGCCTTACGTCTTCGAACCGGCCGGAGTATATGGCATACTGGGGAAACGTGCTGGCACTATCGCTTGTGGCCGCCATCCCAAACGTCGCGGAGCGCGAGAAGGCGACAGAGAAATCGTGGCCTCCGACCTCGCGCCACGGGCCATGGGAAGCGGAAAGGAAAGCGCTGATCCGGTTATACCGGCGGACGATTTTCAAGAGACATCCCGCCGAACATGCGCGTGATTGCACCGGGCCGCGCGAGACTCGGCCCTCATCACGCCACTGAAAAACCACACTGCCGTCTTGGAAGACTCCCAGATAGCCGTAGCGGGCCGCTTCGCCAAATACGTCGCCTGGGCTGAGCTGGCGGCCCTGCAACTGGCCTTTAGTCTGGCCGATGACGTAGCTCGATTCGCGCACCATCAATCCAGCGGAAGCTTCCTGGCCTGCCCCGGGACTTGGCTCCCGGCGCTCGGAGACCGCTGCTACCAAGTCGCCATTCCCCTCGAGGCGTTGAAATACGTAGTGAAAGGCGTCGTGATCGAGATGGTCCTTGTATTGGTCGAATGCATCGGGACGGAGGGCGAGATTCCCATTGCCGGTGACTTCGAAGGTTCGGTCGCGGAAATTGGCCCTCCCGGGCGACGCGAAGCCTACGTCCTGATCGTACCAGGGTCGGGGGATCGCACCAGTCCCTCCCTTCAGCGTCAAGTGCAGCCGACGCAGGTTCATTCCGTAAACGCCTTGGCAAAGATCCGCGGGTACGAGTAAGGGGCTGCCGCAATGGGCGAAATTGGCTGCCCAAATCATCCACAGGTCCTGGCCTGCCGACGTACGTGGACCCTGCCACTCGACGGGGATGCTCGGGCCATACGCGTTGCCCGAGCCCAAGAAGGGATTACGTGCAACGAAAGACCACGGGCCCCAAGGATGGGGGGCCTCAAGAACAAGAAGCTCCGCGCCGCCTTGCACCATGGGGCCACTTTCGGTGGGCGGCTGGAAGTCGCGGTAATAATAGTCGGCAAAGGTAAGGAAGTAGCGATCGATCTCGCGGTCATAGGCCATGTGGGGATAATTAACGTGGCCACCCGGCCCGGCAGGTTGGCCCCAAAACAGGCAGTCCGCGGTATCGACGCCGCACCCGGAGCGGCCCTGGCGAGGGTAGCTCAGGGAACGGATGGCACGCGCCAGGTTCGGATCATTGCCGGCTGTCCAGGCCGGATGATTGGCGGAGTCGAAGCCGGCGAACCACTGCCAGTTGCCCGGGTTTGTCACCTCCTCGTAATGGTGCTCGGCGGTGCCGGCGGCCATACGCGCCAAGTAAAGCTTGGTGGCGATGAACTGATCAATTCCATTGGGATCTTTGGGATCCTGGTAGCCGCCTTGCGACACGATGGCGTAAATGCAACCATTAGGAAAAGCACTTCCCGAACAACCATCTCGCGCGGCCGCCCCCTTGCCAATTTCGACGAAACTCACGGTGCCACTGCCGACCACCTCAGGGAAGTCGAAACTGCTGTGAACCCAGGAGGTCTGGGAGGGAGGCGTGGGAGAGTAGTCCATGCGGGCGTGACCGGGAGGATGGTCGGCGACCACCGGATAACCATGGTCGTAGGTGGGCGCGTAGAAAACGCCGTTGACCGCGGTCAGCCCAACCGAATAACAGGAGTCAGGCGTGACCGACTTCGGACAGCCGTACTGAAACGCGTCGTGCGCGAGGAGTTCAAAGTCCATTTGTGGGACGCTGTTGTCCGCTGGGGGAACACCAAGGATGCGGGCAAAGACAGTCGTTCCGAGGGTGCCGTGAACTGAGCCATCGTCTCCCAAGACGTAGCTGTAACCGTCGTCAGCCCAGGTGACAGGAATAATGTCGGCGGCCTGGACTTTAGGGTTCGGATAATAGCGAGGAGTGGTCCATTGCGCACTCACGATAAACTGGCTGCTGGGAAAAGGCGTGTCATTCTCCGCGGAGACGGGATTATCCCCACCATTGCTCTGAAACCAGAGCGGGGTGACTTTTGGCGACTCAGCAGCGACTGGCGCCGGCCGGTGGCGCGCAGAAAAACGGTTATAGACCACCCATGCAAGTAAGGCAATGGCCACGATGAGGATGACGCGAAGGGCAGTTTTCGCCATTACAGTGTCTCCATTGTCTGGTTGTGATTTCCTCGAACGAAACGCATGTTGACTCCAGACGGGGGAGCTTGTCAAGACAAACGCGACGCCGAAGGCAGGAAAGATGAGATCGGGTCGGAATTTGCAGCCGAAGGCTAGGCTGTGCTGGAGATCGTGTGAGAAAACTCGAAAGCTGTCATGCTGAGCGCCGCGAAGCATCCCTGAAGTTCGTTGTCTTTCGATTTAACGGGCCAGAGCGTAACGAATGTGGCGCCCTCCTATTGAATGCTGCATCGTTCATTGATATAAAAGCATATTCGCCAGGTGGTCCCACGATATGGATTTTCAACGGAGGCCCCGTTCTTTGGGGCTGAAGGATCGCTGTAGGGGGAGGAATCGCGATGGCACTCGAAAATAGTTGTAATCTAGGGCGGCGGCGCTTTCTGAACGGGATCGGAGCAGCGGCCGTCGCGGCGGCAGTCCCGGCGGTCACGGCAGCGGGGGGAGTATTCTTCCGAACACCCAGCGGCAAAGCGGTCAGGATAGGAGTGGTGGGCGGGAATTTCGGTTCCAGTTTTCAATGGCACCTTGATCCGAACAGTAAAGTGACGGCGGTGTGCGACCTGCGCGAGGATCGGCTGAAGCGACTCGTGGAAGTTTATGGGCCCTCCACCCAGTACAAGGATTTCCGCCAGTTCCTCAAGCACCAGGAACTGGACGCTGTGGCGGTCTTCACGCCGGCGCCATTGCACGTCTGGATGGCGACGGAGGCGATGAAGGCCGGCAAGCACGTGATCAGCGCGGTGCCGGCGGGCATGTCGGCGGAGGAATTGGAGTTGTTGCTGGAAACCGTCAAGATCACGGGAATGAAGTACATGATGGCCGAGACCAGCTACTACTACCCGGAGATCATCACCTGCCGCGAGTGGGCAGCTCAAGGGAAGTTTGGCACGATCTTTTACACTGAAGCGGAATATCATCACGAAAGCCTGATCACTTTGATGTTTGATGAGCGAGGGTTTCCGACCTGGCGTCATGGCTTTCCCCCTTTGCATTACCCCACCCACAGCACGGGCATGGTAATCCCGGTAACCGGCGAGCGATTGGTCGAGGTCCAGGCCATCGGCTGGGGCGACGGTCACGAAGTTCTTGCCAGCAATCAATACAGTAATCCATTTTGGAACGGCACAGCTTTTTTCAAGACGTCGGGCGGGCACAGCTCGCGTGTTTCGGTCTTCTGGCATGTTGCCAATAAGGAATGCGTGCGGGCTTCATTCTACGGGAATCTTCTCTCCTACTTTGCGGCGCGGCCGGAGGGTTCCCCGAACTCGGTGGCGCAGATCAGCAAGGAAGGGAAGACGGTGATCCATGCCAACGGGTACCCCGAGGGCGACGTAAAGATTGCAGCCTACGACGAACCGAAGCATTGGGAATTGCTGCCCGAGCCGATGCGCGTACCCAGCGGACACTCGGGCTCGCAATCCTTTCTCACCCACGAGTTCATCAGTTCGATTGTGGAAGACCGGTGGCCGACGGTGAACGTGTATGAAGCAGTTGCGTACACCTTGCCGGGGATTATAGCGCACCAATCAGCCTTGCGCGGCGGCGAGCCGATGAAGATCCGGGACTATGGCAAAGCACCGCTTTAGGGGGACGGCTTGCCGTCCCCTGGTCGCTCAGGATGGCAACAGGGTAGGGCAAGCCCTAACACTTTAACTCGAAGGAGGAACGGTCATGTCACGCGATAATGTTTCTGTTCTTGGGCGGCGGGAGTTCCTGAAGGGGATAGGTGCAGCAGCCGTTGCCGCGGCAGTTCCTACCGTCACGGCGGCGGGGGGAGTCTTTTTCCGAACGCCCAGCGATAAGGTCGTGAGGGTTGGGGTTGTGGGCGGCAACTTCGGTTCCCAGTTCCAGTGGCACCTGGATCCCAACTGTAAGGTTACAGCAGTCTGCGACCTGCGGGACGACCGGCTGAAGCACATGGTGCAGGTTTACGGGCCGGCGACCCAGTACAAGGACTTTCGAGCGTTCCTCAAACATCCGGAACTGGACGCTGTGGCGGTATTCACGCCGCTGCCCTTGCACGTCTGGATGGCGACGGAGGCGATGAAGGCCGGCAAGCACGTGATCAGTGCGGTGCCTGCGGGCTATTCGGTCGAGGAATTGGAGTTGCTGCTCGAAACCGTGAAAAAGACGGGAATGAAGTACATGATGGCTGAGACCAGCTACTACCGCCCGCAAGTGATTACCGGTCGTGAATGGGCGAGTCAGGGAAAGTTTGGCACGGTCTTTTACACTGAGGCGGAATATCATCATGAAGGCTTGATTCCACTGATGTTTGACGAGCAGGGTTTTCCCACCTGGCGCCACGGCCTCCCGCCCATGCATTACCCCACACACTGCGTGGGAATCGTGGTCCCGATCAGCGGGGAGCGACTGGTGGAAGTCGAAGCTATCGGCTGGGGAGACGGGCATGAGGTGCTGGCGACGAACGAGTATGGCAATCCTTTTTGGAATACGACAGGATTCTTCAAGACGTCCGGAGGGCACAGTTCCCGAATTTCCGTCTTCTGGCACGTGGCGGCAGGTGGCACCGAGCGGGGGAGCATCTACGGGAACCTGATGTCGTACATCATGGAACGGCCCGAAGGGTCAGGGGATGCGGTGGTCCAGATCAGCAAAGAGGGAAAGACGGTGATCGACGCCAACGGATATCCGGAAGGCCAGGTGAAGATCGAGTCGTATAAGGAGCCGACGCATTGGGAAGTGCTACCCCCTCCCATGCGGGTGAAGACAGGCCATGGCGGCTCGCACACGTTTCTGACGCACGAGTTCATCAGCTCGATTATTGAAGACCGTTGGCCCACCGTGAATGTCTATGAGGCCATAGCCTTCACCGTGCCCGGCATTATTGCTCATCAATCTGCTCTTCGGGGCGGCGAGTTGATGAAAATCCGCGACTACGGCAAAGCGACTTCGTAGTTTTCTGTCATTTTGGATGAACGGTAAGGCCACACTACGTGCGGGCTTCATGTTTCTTCCGCGAATACTCTTGCAGTTCGTAGAGCGACTTAGTCTGCCGCGGGAACTGCGGGATGGGAAAGGTACGGAGCGTGAAACGTGCCGTCCTGCTCGGCTCTCCTCGCACCAGCCGCACGTGGGCCTCATTCTCGTCCGTGCGAGTTCCAAGATGGATGGGGAAAGCATCGGCGGCACGATAACTGAGAATAAGCGTGCGCCGGGATTTTGCAGACTTGTTGGGCGCCGATGCATGCGGCGTCAGGCAGTGCATGAAGATGGCGCTTCCAGCCTTCGCTTCCAGAAAGACCGCGTGGGAGTCGTCGACGGCCTGGGTGACCCGCCCCTGGAAGAGTCCGTTCAACGTGTGGTCCAACGGCGGCTCGCAGTGGCGATTCGGAATCACCTTCAAGCAGCCATTGGTCGAGTCCGCGTCGTCCAGGTAAAAGAGGACCGTAACCGAATCAGAATTGGTAAGGGGATAGTAAGTGAGATCCTGGTGCCATTCGACAATTGAGCCGATCATGGGGGGCTTCATGTTGATCTTGCTGTAATGAAAAAGCAGGTTCGGCCCAACCAATTGCTCGGCCACATCGAGAAGCCTTTTGGATTCTGAAAGTGATCGAAATCGGGGATAATGAGTGCACGGCTCGTAGAGCCGACGTACCGACTTTCCCTCAGGCCCCTGACTCGGCTCCATCTCCATACGGCTGGCATCATGATTGGCGAGTGTTGCTGCGCCGCTTATCGCGTCGATATCGGAGAGCATGGCCTCGACTTCTGAGGCGCTGAGGAAGCCATGGAGTATCGTGTACCCATGCTCCCGGTATTCACAGACTTGATCGGCAGTGAGCATTTTGATTGAACCCTCGTTTACCCCTCTTATCAGCAAGTATATCTTGGCTGGGATCGCTATTCAATGCCTCGGGCCACACTCTCGGCCCGCAGAGGATCGGAAGCTACGGGAAAACAGGTTTCACGCAAAGACGCAAAGTACGCCAAGGTCGCAAACAGTCCCTTAGCGCCCTTGCGTGAGCTGTTTTGATTGTTTCACACCGTCAGAGGGCTTGGGGTCGACACGATCCTAGTGTCCTGTATCTAAACTCTCTTTATATTTCTTGAGCTTTCTCAGGATCGATTTGGCGGTCGCTGTCCAAACGAAAGGCTTAGGAGTTCGGTTGTTCTCGTGGATGTAAGCTTGGATAGCGCGGGTAAGTTCCTTGACGCTGAGGAAGGTACCGCGGCGAATGCGCTTGGCGGTGAT